>CAYOJY010000011.1:4737-21196 GCA_964404455.1 uncultured Muribaculaceae bacterium
TGGAAGTAAAGATGATGGCGCATCAGAAAAAATAGCACTTTCTTATGGAGATAAAATAAGATATTTTGCTAAAGAAAATGGTGGAGTTGCCTCTGCTCTCAATTGCGGCATAGAAAATATGGAGGGGGAATATTTTTCATGGTTAAGTCACGATGATATGTATTGTCCAAATAAAGTAGAAAAAGAAGTTGCTAAATTAAGTACTTTAGATAATAAAGAGACTATTATTTGTTGTAATGTAACTGTTATTTCACATGGCAATAAAGTTATAAAGCATAATTCTATACCGGATAAAGCTAAAAAAAGTATGCAATTATATCTAGCATTTGATCAATCTACTGGATTAAATGGTTGTTCTCTGCTAATAAAAAAAGATTTATTTAAAAAATATGGTAATTTTAATACTGAACTAAAAGTCACTCAAGATTATGATATGTGGTTCCGTTTAGCTCAAAATGTTCCTTTTGATTTTATTGAAGATAATTTAGTTTTATCAAGACAACATGATGAACAAGGATCTAAAACGATGTTAAAAGAAGTGGCTAATGAAGTCGATAAATTACATGCTAGATTTGTTCGAACCGCTGATTTTGAAGAATATAGAAAATTTACCGCAAACATCGGTGAATATTTTGATTATTACTATCAATACATCCATATGATGTGTTATGAAACTGCAATAGAAGTAGCATTAATATATATCAAATTATTACGCGAAGATAATAAAGAAAATTTAGCAATAGATTTTATAAATTATAATATATTTAATAATTCTGAATTATACAAAATTAATAAAGATTTGTTAAATTATGAAAATAAAACTAATAAGAAAAGAATACTTTTTTATAATAATATTTGGATTAAAGGCGGAATAGAAAGAGTATTATCTAAAGTCTTAGACAAACTTGTAAAAGATTATGAAATTTTTTTTGTAACATTTAATTTTAGCCAAGATTTGGGATACGAATTACCAAATCAAGTTAAAAAAATTCAATTTTCTAATCAATTAAATGGGCTTTTACCATATGCAATTTTATTTATAACGAAATTTTATGAAATAGAAGCATTTTTTGGAAATCAAAATTTAGATATTAATTTTTTACCAACATATAAAATTCTAAATGAAAACAATATAAAGACAGTAGCGGTAAATCATTATAATTATTTTTTACCATTTAATGTAATTTGGTTAAGTACTGTTGCATTGAGAAGAAATGAATACTATAAGTATGCAGATATTGTTACATGGGCGACAAAATTATCGTGCGAAGTATATGGTTCTATAAATAATAATAGTTATTATTTACCGAATCCTAATACTTTTAAGATTTCAAAAGAAACAGAAAAAAATCCTTTTACAATTATAAGTGTAGCGAGATTTGATGATACATTTAAAAGATTGGATTTATTATTAAGAGTTTTAAACAAAACTATAAAAGAATTGTCACAGGTAAAATTAATTGTTGTCGGTAATTATGATTTAAATATGGTTATTCCAGATAATACTGGACGAACTGTGGGTGAATTATTAAAAGAATTAAAAATTCCAGATAAAAATTTAGAATTTGTCGGTGAGCAAAATGATGTAACCAAATATTATAAGAAAGCTGATTTATATTTACATACTTCTGAAACTGAAGGATTTGGTATGGTTTTAAATGAAGCCGCCACTCATGGTGTTCCATCTATAGCTTTTAATATAAGTGGCTTAGACGATATTATTATAAATGGCGAAAATGGATATTTAATTGAAAAATACAATTTAGAAGAAATGAAGAATTGTATTGTAACTTATTTTAGCGATGAAAAACAAAAAAATAAAATGCAAGAAAATGCCCGAAAATTATCAAAAAGATTTGATATAGATGAAGTAATGAAAAAATGGGAGGTTATATTTGATTATTTATTTCATAAAGAAAATTATGAATCACTAAATCAAAATGAACATTTAAAAACTATAGTAAAAGAGTATGAGGCTAGCATGACTAATCATGTTCATGAATTTATTGCACCAATGACAAATAATGCTATTGTAAAAACTAGTATAGTAGAAAAGTTCAAATATTATTTTAAAACATATGGACTAAAAGCAACTATAAAAAAATTATTTAATAAATTAAGGAGCTTTACTAAATGACTTTACTAAGTATACTTATTCCATTTTACAATAGCTCAAAATATTTTGAAAAATGTATAAAAAGTTTAAAAACGGTTATTAATGATAAAATAGAAATAATCTTTGTTGATGATGGATCGTTATTAAAAGAGTCGGAATTTTTAGAAAAACAAATAAAAAAATTAGCAAACAAAAATATTAGACTATTAAAAAATGAAGAGAATAGAGGAGCCGGATATACTAAAAATAAAGCATTATTAGCTAGTAAGGGTAAATATGTAATATTTTTAGATTCAGATGATAGTGTTGATAAAAATTATTATATAAAATTATTAAATATAATAGAAAATTATGACGCAGATATCGTTTGTACTAATATTGCCCTTAAGTATGATGATTATTTAATAAAATCAAAAATTACTGATGATAATTTATCAGGAAGTGATATTAAAAAAATAGATAAAAATTTATATCAAATTAAATCTGAAATAGTTTTAGGAAATAAATTTGCAGCTTCTGCTTGTAATAAAATAATTAAAAAGAAATTATTTGATAATTACAAATTTAATGAAAATAAATGCGACGATTTAACTGCAATTATTCCAATTATTTGTCAAGCTAAAAAAATATTATATGCAGATAATTTAAATTATTATTACTATCAATCTGTTCATTCATTAACTAGAACTCCTTCATTTGAAGTATATACAGATAGTATAGATAGTTTAGTTAAAACAAGTGATATTTTGAGGAAAGAAAAAGTAGCTTTTGAAAAAATCCAATTGTTTTATGCAAATAACTTTATTCCGTTTTTGTATTATAATGTTTTTAACAATAAAGAAGATATCAGAAAAAAATTTTTTATTTATATGAGTAGCATAATAGATTATAATAATTTTAATGAAAAATTAGTGCTTGAAAATTCATCTGCAGATAAAAATGTTTTTATGACTGAATATATAAAAAAAATATTAAGTTATATAATAGAAAAAGAATATAAGAAAGCTAATAAGATAATTTTAATTAACAAAATAAAATATTGTTTTTTGAAAATAATAAAAAAGGTTTTATTCATTAAAAGATAAAATATATTAATGTGACTAAAGAGATAGATTATTCAAAAATTTAAAAAATACATTTACATATAGGTAATTATGTAATAATAAAAATACTAAAAAAATTATCAAATGAAATAGATAATATAACCAAATATTTTGGTATAAAGAAAAGGAGAGTAAAAATGATTAAAGTAATGAGTGTTTTTGGTACTCGACCAGAGGCTATTAAAATGGCTCCATTAGTAAAAGAATTGGAGAAAAGAGCAGAAATTGAAAGTATTGTTTGTGTGACAGCTCAGCACCGGGAAATGCTTGATCAAGTTTTAGAAACATTTGGTATTGTTCCTGATTATGATTTGAATATTATGCAGCAAGGTCAAACATTAGCAGATGTAACCACCAGAGCTTTAAACGGACTGGAAAAAGTTATAAGTGAAGTAAAACCGGATATTGTATTAGTTCATGGTGATACAACTACATCATTTGCCGGCGCCTTAGCGGCGTTTTATAATCAAGTGGCAATTGGTCATGTTGAAGCCGGTCTTAGAACCTGGGATAAGTATGCACCATACCCCGAAGAAATGAATCGTCAAATGGTAGGATGTTTAACGGATATGCATTTTTCGCCAACTAAATTAAGTGCGCAAAATTTAATTAATGAGGGAAAGAAAAAAGAAAATATATATATTACTGGAAATACTGCCATTGATGCGATAAAAACAACAATTGATTCTAATTATCAACATGAAATTTTAGATTGGGTGGGTCAAGATAGAATGATATTATTAACGGCTCATAGAAGAGAAAATTTAGGCGAACCCATGTATAATATTTTTAGGGCAATAAAAAAAATAGTTAATGAGTTTAATGATATTAAAGTAATATATCCTATTCATTTAAATCCTGTTGTGCGAAAAATTGCCCATGAAGTATTAAATGATAATGAAAAAATAAAATTAATTGAGCCCTTGGAAGTAATTGATTTTCATAACTTTCAAAACAAATCATACATCATCTTAACAGATAGTGGTGGAATTCAAGAAGAAGCCCCTTCACTTGGAAAACCAGTTTTAGTTTTAAGAGATACTACTGAAAGACCGGAAGGAATTGAAGCAGGAACTTTAAAATTAGTGGGAACTAACGAAGAAGTTATATATCAAACGACTAAAGAATTGCTCGAAAATAAAGAGGCATATGATTCTATGAGTCTTGTTTCAAATCCTTATGGTGATGGGTTTGCTAGTCAAAGAATTGTCGATGCAATTATTGAAAAATTCAAAAAATAATCAATTAATTTAAGGATGTGAATATTATCAACTTTTTAAAAAAAATTATTCAAATAATATTTATAATTCTCATGTTTTTAATATTATATTTTAATTTAAAACAATTAACGTTGAAGTTATTTCTATTTACGTTAATTGTTTCAATTGGCATAATAATTATTGGTTATTTACTCCATCATTTTACATTATTTAAAAATAAAAATGTTAAAATATATGCTTTATTATTAATTATAACGGGAATATTTATTAGAATTTATTTAATTAATAATCTTGATTTTAAATTAGAATCTGACTTTGCCTTCTTTTTTAATAATGCTTTAGGAATTATAAGTGGAACATTACCTGATGTCACATATTTATCATTTAATGGTTATGCTTATTTATTTGCGAGTATTATTTCTATTATAATAAGAATATTTGGTGAATCTTTAAATATAATATTGGGGTTTAATTTAATATGTCAATTATTAACCGTTTTAATTATTTATAAAACTATTTCAATTAAATATAGTCAAAAGTCAGCTTATATTTTATCCACTGGATGGTTTTTATTGCCTACGGTTATTTTTGCCAATTTATTAGTATCAACGGAAACTTTCTTTATGTTGATTTTTGCTTGTACTGTATATTTATTGTTAAAGATTATTGATTATAAAGAAGTTAATAAAAAAAATGTTTTAAATTATATTTTATTAGGAATATTAATGTCGCTTAGTAATAATATAAGACCGATAATGCTAATATTTGTTATAGCTTTGGTTATATACTTTGTACTTACTGCTAAGAATTTAAAAAGTTATTTATTATTGGTAATATGTTTGTTTGTATATTTTTTTAGTAATTTCTTATTTAATACTTATATTGAACATAAGATAAATCATCAAACACAAGCGGGAGCTTTAGAATGGTCATTATATTTTGGGGCAAATAAAAATTCTTGTGGCAGCTGGACGGAAGCAGATTCAGGCATAGTTTTTGATACACTTTACAATAATAAGAATGGTAGCCAAATTTTAATTCAAAAGACTACAGACCGTTATAAAGAAATGGGTCTGCTAAAAACAGGTGAATTAATGCATTGCAAATTCCAAACGTTATGGACAGATAATAATAGTACTTATAATTTTGTTGTTCCTTTATTAACCGAAAATCCTAAAATAGATATTAATAAATATAATTTAGAATTTTCTAAAATAAGTTTATTAATGGTTCTTACATTAATAATATTTAGTATTTTAAATTCTTTATCTGAATTTAAAAACAAAAGATACAATAGTTTATTTATTCAGTTATTTACTATAGGTTATATTCTTTCTAATTTACTGGTAGTTTTAAACGGTCGATATAATTTCCCACTATACTTTCTCTTAATTTTAATATCAGCACCTTATTTATCTCCTATTTTAAACGAAAATAAAATAAAAAATTTAAAGAAAGAAAAATAACGACAAAAAATGTGGTACTCTTGACATTAATTAATAATATAAATTTGTTTTCCTTTATTAGAATTGATATAATTAAAAAAGAAAAGCTGGTGAATTATGCAAGAAAAAATTTCAAAATTAGTTAATGTGTATAAAAAATATGGTTTTTTCGGTTTTCTAAAAAAATTAAAAGCTTACATCATTGCCAATTATCTAGACAAAATAAGTTTTAAAGTTATTTTTAATCAAAAAAAATATCAAAACGTAATTCAAAAAATATTACTTGATAATAAGTATGATCGAATCATTTTATGGCGAAGTAGCTTTGGCTATAATGTACCATTATTTCAACGGCCTCAACATATTGCTAATAATTTATCTAAAAATGGTTGCTTAGTTTTTTATGAAGTTACAACCATGACAGACGAAATAAAAAATATTCAAAAGCATAGCTCTAATATTTATTTAATGAATTTTAATAATATAGCACTGAATAAAATATTAATGAATGAACTTAAAAAAAATAACAAACCTAAATATGTTCAACTTTATTCCACTGATTGGAAATTATCCGTTGAACATATTCAAAATTATATTAAACAGGGCTTTAAATTTATTTATGAATACATTGATGATATTTCGCCTGAGCTGGCGGGAACTAAAGAAGTACCTCAAAATATTATTAATAAATATGAATTTGTTATGAATAATCAGAGTTCTTATATTATTGTGACCGCTGATTTATTAAAAGAGGATGTTATTAAACATCGGGGCGAAAAAAACATGGCATTTTCGTCAAATGGAGTAGATTATAATTTTTTTCAGCATTTCGAACAAAATTTTAAATATGAAAAAGATTTTACAGAAATTGAAAAAAAAGGTAAACCAATTATAATGTATTATGGAGCCTTAGCAAAATGGTTTGATTATTCATTATTAAAAAAAATTGCTCAAACTGATAAATATAATATTATTTTATTTGGAATTAAATATGATGAATCTTATGATGAAAATATGGAGCAAGAAAAAAACATTTATTTTTTAGGAACAAAAGATTATAAAGTTTTAAAGTATTATGCTAAAAAAGCCGACATTTTAATTATTCCATTTTTAATTAATGATATTACTAAAGCAACTAGTCCTGTAAAATTATTCGAATATATGGCTTTACACAAACCAATTGTAACAACAGACATGAACGAATGTCGAAAATATAAATCAGTTTTAATTGGCAAAAATCATGATGATTTTTTAAAAAAGCTAAATCAAGCATTGGATTTAAAAAAAGATCAAAAATATATTAATCTATTAGATAAAGAAGCTAAAGAAAATGATTGGTCAATGAAAGCTAAATCAATAATTGATTTAATAAAAAGAGATGAAAAATGAATAAGTATTTTAATTTAATATATCAAAAATCTTTAGATGATTATTATAAATATTTAGAAAAATTATTAATTAATAACCAAAAAAAATTTATTATAACAGTTAATCCGGAAACGTTAATGTTAGCTCAAAAAGAAAAAGAATTAAGGAAAATTTTACTAAATAAAAATAATAGTTTGACTCCTGATGGAATTTCGGTAATTAAAAAAGCTAAAAAATATGGAATTAATATTTCAGCCAGAATTACCGGAATTGAAATTAGTGAGAAATTATTAGAAATTTGTAATAAGCATCAAAAATCTCTTTATTTATTTGGGAGTAAAAAAGAAATTGGCACCAAGTTATTAAAAATAATCAAAAAGAAATATCCAAATATTACATTACTTGGTTTTACAGACGGATATAGCAATGATAAAGACAAAGAATTTCAAAAAATTGTTCAATTAAAACCTGATGTTTGTTTAGTTGCACTTGGTATTCCTCATCAGGAATTATTAATAAATAAACACATAGATAAATTTGAAAAAGGAATATTCATAGGGGTAGGCGGTTCTTTTGATGTAATATCCGGAGCCAAAAAAAGAGCACCTAAAATACTCATTAAACTAAATTTGGAATGGTTATATCGAATAATAAAAGAGCCTAAAAGATTAAAAAGATTTTTTTTAAACAATATAATATTTATGTTTAAAAAATAACGTAAACAAACTTAAAAAACATTGTTTTATAAAAAATAATAATATATAATTTAAAAAGGAAGGATTGTCATGACAAAGGATTCAAAAATAATTTGTGTAATATTAATTTTATTTGTAATGGGAATTTATTTCACCATATAATAGTTTATTGACGAATTGTATCAAATATGATATAATTTTTTTGTATCAGGGGGATATGATATGAAAAAAAGAATAGGGTTGATTTCAGGATATGTGCTAGAAATTGTTTTTGCTACAGCTATTATATTGGTAAGCATTCCTTTATGGATTGGCTTTACAACTAATGGCTATAGTTATGAAGCAAGCGAAAATTCACAAAATCCCAACATTATTAAAAATAATTGAATTTTCGATTTTTTAAAATAGTGTTAAAAATTTAACTATTTTTAACCATTTTGAGACAGTGATTAATAAATTTTTATTTATTAATCATTTTTTATATTAGATTTTAATTTACATTTTTTCAAAAAAATTATATTCGGAATTGTTAATTAAAAAAAAGTATGATAATATATAAATAATGGTATGGTGATTTTTGAATGAGTGTTTTAAATAAAATTAAAGGTGAAACTAAAATAATTATGTTAAGTGTAATAATATTGACTCTTTCAACAATAGGTTTTTCTTATTCAGTTTTATTTGATATAAAATCAAATTCTAATAATCAAATTATTCAAACAGGAAATTTATCAGTAGTTTATGGGGGATCATCTTCATCAATAAATAATTTTGATATGTTGCCAATGAGCGATCAATCTGGTTTAAATAGTGATTCAAGAAGTATTATTCATATTCAAAATAACGGCTCATTTAATTCTACTTTTACAATAACTCTATCTTATGATTATAATGCTTTTAAAGAAAGAAGTAATTACGAAGAAGGAAATGAATTAGTTCCTTTTGAATACTTAAGAATGGCAATTTTTGAATATGATGAAGAAACTTCCCAAATGAATTTAATTAGTGGAATTATCGATTTGGGTGATGTTCCAATTCATCAAGTTGAAAGTGATTTTTATAATAATTCTTATGCTATTTTTACTTCATCAGTTGATAAACTTTCATCGGGCAATAGTACTAAAACATTAGCAATTAAAGTATGGATTGAAGAAGATGCCACAGAAAATATTAGTGATTATTTTGTTTATTTAAAAGTCAATATTGTTTCGGAAGTAAAAGAATCAGTAATGAATTATACTTTAAATGGCATAGTTAAAGATTTTAATGGCGATTTAGTAACTGCTGCTTTAGTAGAGTTTCAAAACGCTTCATATAAAGGACTTACAGATGGAAATGGTTATTTTTCATTAAATGATATTAGAGAAGGTACTTATTTAGTTAATATAACTTATAATGGTATTAAATATAGTACAACATTAAATGTGGTGGAAGCTCAAAGTAAAAATTTAAATTTGTTTCCTACAACGCATATTATTCAATCTGGACAAGATTTATCTTATTTAACTAAAACTTATTCAACTACTTTTGATAAAATTAAGAATGAAAATAATCTAACACTTGATTCTAAATCAGTCGTATTGAATGAGGGAACAACTTACAATATTCCTAAAACTTATCAATTAATTGGGGATGAAAATCAAAATTTAGGCGTTTTAAATATAAATTTAGGAAGTAATAAAAATATTGATAGCATGAGTTTATCATAGGAGGCATTAGTGAGAGAAAAAAATTATCAAACAATTTTATCAATTATATTATTAATAATTGTAACATTAAGTACCATAACGGCAACATTTGCTTACTTTACTGCCAGAGCAAATTTAATTAATTTGGATAAACTTCAAATTAATTCAGCAACTATGGGACAAGCATATTCTTTATCGGGAAGTCCGATTGATTTATTGATTGAAGAAGAAGATATGCTTAAGAATAAAATAGATATAACTAAACCAACTAAAACATCAAGTAATGAAACTCCAATAAGTGTAATTATTGAAACATCTGCTTCGGGTGGAACATTAAAATGTTCATATGATATTGTTTATGAAGTTGATACTCCTTTTTACAACAGCACAACTAATATAGATAACGTAAATGAATTTGTCATTAATGGTAAAGAATTAAATTATGGATTAGATATACTTAATGAAATGTCGCTAGGAAATATAAGTGAGGAAATCGTTTTATTATCTGATATTGAAATAAAAGTTACGGGCATCAATAAACAAAAAGTCCATGACTGGGTTTTTAATGCTGGATTTTATAATCAAAGTTTTAAACAAGATGAAAAATCAGGAATATCTTTTGGCGGAAATATTGTTATTAAAAATTTAAATTGTATTAATACCGTTTTAGAGATGTAATTTAAAAACACTAAAAACAAATAAATATGACTAAATAATGGACGCAAAAAGTAAAAAAGTTTTTTCAATGATAAAAAATCTATAAGTTTTGTTAAAATAAATGAAAACTTATAGATTTTTACATTTAAAATACCGGCTATCCAACATTGATTTATAAAGAACAAAATTATTTTTAAATTTAAAATTTTTACTATATTAACCACGATTATTGTAGAAAAATAATGATTTTTAATTTAGTTTTACACTTTTTGAATAAATAATGTGATTTTGGACAAAATATTATTGCAATTTTATATTTTTTTTGATAATCTTATACTAGAGGAGGAAAAGAAGTGGAAAGAAAAAATACTTTACTTTTAACGGTTATTGCCGTAGCGACTTTATTAGTTGCTGTAGTAGGTGCAACATTTGCATATTTTACTGCAACAAGTAATGAAGGAGGTCGTAGCAGACTAACTGTTAACACTAATTCTGTTGACCAAACAACTGCAACGGGAACTGATGTGGCCTTAACCATTAATCAATCTGATATGAACTTATTAGATGGTAAAAATGATTATACTGCTTATAAAGAAAACAATGCAGGCCGTGCTGGATTAGAAACAACTGTCGGTAACGGTGGAGGAATTAATACCTGTACTTATGATTTAATTTATACTCCGGATGCTGATCCGTCTGGCGTTTATACTAAATCTGCAACAAATTTAGCTGATTTAAAAGAATTTACTGTTTTAGTAAGTGCAACATCAAGTAATGGCACTATTACTAAAGAAACTCAAACAGAAATTGATTTAACTGGTCAAACTGGTATTGTTAATTTAGTGACTGGCGCAACATTAGTAGTTTCAGGAGCTAATGAAACTGGTTCAGTTACATGGACTATTACCCCAAGATATTATAACTTAGAAATTGATCAAACCGAAAATGCTGGAAAAACATTTGGCGGAATTGTTTCATTAACAAATTTAAGTTGTAACAATGTACAAGAATAATAATAAAAAACCGAATTTTATTTCAGTTTTTTTATATAATAGAGAGTTATTTGTTAAATAAATGTAAATTTTTAATAAAAAAACAGCAAAACGACTTGTAAATAAGAAATGTTTTTGCTATCATTATTATAGATAGGAGGATAATGAAAATGGAAGGAAAAAATAAGGTAATACTTACAGGTGTATTAGTAGCATTTTTATCTATTGCTACAATCGCAGCAACTTATGCATATTTTGCAGCACAAATAGGAGCAGGAGCAACAACAAACATTAATGTTACTTCAAGAACGACAGATACTGTTAGCTTTGACCCTGGAGAAGCACTTACTTTAATTGCAACTCAACAAAATTTTGGAGAAGGAATGGGTAATTTAACTTCAAACGCGACTGCAAAAGCAAATTTAGTGGCAAATAATGTAAATGAAGCAACATATTGTTATGAAGTTGATTTAGTAATTAGTACAAATAGTTTTGTCTATACTACTGATCCAACAAATACACCAGAATTAACATTTAGTATTACTAAAAACGGCACTGGCATTGTAAGTGAATTAGACGTTACAACTGCTGGCAGTGAAACTGAATATACATATAGAATTCCAACAACTAGTGGTGGAAGTGATTATAAACATGTAATTACAGCAGCTGCGGGCGAAACCGTAACTGATACATACGTACCTTCAATTACATTTGTAAATTTAGAAGCTGATCAATTAGCAAATGAAGGAAAAGCATTTGCCGGCGCATTACAATTGAACAAAGTAGATTGTTGATAATATTTAAATAAAAGGAGAAAAGTATGCAAAGAAGAAACTTAGCTTATGTTGCAATCATGGGATTTGCAATCATTATAACTGCTATTGGTATCACTTTTGCATATTTTTTTGCTAATTTACAAGGTAAAGGCGCTTCTAAGGTAAAAGTTTCAACGTCAACATTAGATTCTTTAATTTATAATCCAGGACCAGCTTTGTCTTTGGTTGCTACGCAACAAAATTTTTATGAAAATGCAGGTAATCTTAGCACAAGTTCTAAAGGGGAAATAAACCTTAAAGTTAATAGTAATGAAAATGCAACCTATTGTTATAGCATAGAGTTGTTAATTAATACTAATTCCTTTGTTTATACAACCTCTGATGAAAAAAAAGAAATTATTATTAATGTATTAAAATCAGTTCAAGGAAATGAAGCATATTATATTTTAAAAGATTATGATATTACTGATTATTTAGGGAAAATAATGTTGCCTACCCAAATAGATGGCAGTGATTTTAAACACGTTATTTCGGGAAGTCCAGAGGAAAATATTAAAAATGAAATTGAAGCAACAATTACTTTTATAAATCTGGAGACTAATCAAGAAGAAAATACAGGAAAAACCTTAAATGCCAATATTATTTATTCAACAATTACATGTTAATGAAGATTTAAGACTGAAAAGTCTTTTTTTTATTGCAAAAAAATTGTAAAATAAATATAGGGACGTGATAAAAATGGAAATTTTAGGTTTGATATTAACTTTGGCAACAGGAATATTTTTTATTTTAGGTAAAAAGATTTTAAAAAATCAAAGTCATGGGTTTGCAACGGCAATTGCCTTTACGGTGATGTTAGGTTTAATAATTTTTGATTTAATTCCTGAATTAATGGAAAATTATAATTACAAAATATTAATTTTCATATTAATAGGATTTATTAGTTTTAAAATATTTGATTTATTCTTACCTCATCATCATCACAAACATCAAAAAAATTGTGAAAATAAGGTAGATCATAAAGATAATTTAATGCACTTAAGCATTATTACAATAATTGCTTTAAGTATTCATAATCTTGTTGAAGGGATATCTTTATATAATTTATTTTTATATAATTTTAAAGATGGAATAATGCTTTTTATCGGAATTGCTCTTCATAATTTACCATTTGGTTTATATATTAAAGATAATAAAAATATGATTTTAAAATTTATATTAATATTTAGTGCCTTTTTGGGAGGATTATTATCATTTACTTGGGGTAATATTAGCGAAGATATATTAATGTTATTTTTAGCTTTAACTTTAGGAATAATGCTTTATATTGTATTTTTTGAATTACTTAAGGAATTATATCAAAAAAGAAAAAAAAGCGAGATTTATTATGGTATAATAGTTGGTATACTAATAATGTTAATTATTAAAATATTATAAAAGGAGTATTATGAAAAAAGTATTGGTAACAGGCGCAGCAGGAACAATAGGAATGAATGTTATTAAATATTTATTGAGCGAAGGTAAATATGAGATAACTGTTTTAGATTTAAAAAATCAAAAAGTTCATTCAGTATTTAAAAAATATAAAAAAAGAATTAATACAATATATGGTGATGTTTGTGATCGAATTTTGATAGAAGCCTTAATTAAAGATCATGATATTATTATTCATTTAGCGTCAGTTTTACCACCGATTGCGGATTTAAAAAAAGGTTTAATGGAAATTATTGAATATGAAGCAATCGAGGCAATATTAAGAGCGATAAACTATTACAATCCTAAATGTCATTTAATATATGCATCAACTACTTCGGTGTATGGAACAATTATGGAAAGACCAAGTGTTAAAAACAAAGTTAAAACGGCAAATATTGGTTATTATGTGGAAAATAAAATAAAATGTGAAAATTTAATTAAAAATAAAATTAAAAATTATACAATATTAAGATTACCACTTGTTTTATCTTACATTAAAGATGAACCATTTATATTTAATATTCCTAAAAACGAATTAATTAATTGTATTACCAAAGAAGATGCTGCGTATGCTTTTGTTAAAACTCTAAATCATTTAAAATTATTTAACAAAAAAATTATCAATTTAGGAGGCAATAGCACTTTTAATATTACATATAATAAATTGATTCAAAATATAATTGAAATATATGGATTTAATTTTAAGTTGTTTTTAAGTGATTTATTTATAGAAAAAAATTATCATTCACCAATATGTGCGGATATAGATGATCTCAATGATATTTTAAATTATCAAAACGATAATTTGGATAATTATTTTAATCGTTTAAAAAGAAAAGCGCATAAAAGAAAAATAGCTAGATTTTTTGGTAAATTTTATAATTATAGGTGGGGAAAGAAAAAATGATTGGTCTTGCTTTAGAGGGCGGAGGAACAAAAGGTTCTTATCAAGTGGGGGCTTATTTAGCTCTAAAAAAATGTGGAATTAAATTTAATGGCATAACAGGTACTTCCATTGGTTCTTTTAATGCCGCGATGATTGTGGCCGGAAAAATTAATGAACTTAAATTATTTTGGGAAACGGAAGATTTAGCAAAGTTATTACGGTTTGAAAAACAAATTGAAACAAATGATTTAATTGATGCTGTCAAAAACACATTAAATCCTATAAAGGAAATTATTAAAAATAAAGGTATTAAAATAGATTTGCTTCAAGCTAAACTAGATGAATTATTAACTGATGAAAATGTTCGGAATAGTAAAATTGATTTTGGATTAGTTACCTTTAGATTAAAAGATTTTAAACCTTTATGTTTATTTAAAGAAGATATTCCTAAAGGAAAAATTAATCAATACATTACCGCAAGTTGTTATTTACCAATATTTCAGTTGATTAAACTAGATGATGACAGTTATTTTTTAGATGGTGGTTTTTATGATTTATCACCTTCAAATATGTTAGCGGAAAAAGGATATAAAAAAATTTATGTTATTAGTTTAAAAGCCATTGGATTTTCACGTAAAAAAAAGGGAAATGCCGAAATTATTAAAATTTCTCCTTCCAGAAGGTTGGGAATTGCCATTAATACAAGTTCTTTAAAAATGCGTGAAAATATTAAAATGGGTTATTTTGATACTTTAAAAGTATTGGGTAAATTTGACGGATATATTTATGTTTTTTGCAAAAGGCCTGATTGGTTATATGAAAGATCTATTCGAAAAGTTGATGCTAAAACGTTAAATAAGGTAATTAGTCATTTTAAAGCTAAGAGTAATAAAGAAGTAATTTTAAAAGCAATGGAATATTACTTAAAAAGGAATAATGAAGACTATTATCAAGTATATTCCCCATTTCAAACTTTAAAAAGAATTAAAGGTTCAAAATTAGATAATTCAATTGTCGGAAAATTTATTCAACAATTAATTATATTTTAGGAGGATTATTATGGGAAGAGCATTCGCGGTTAGAGAAGCCAGTATTTTAAAAACAGGAGCAGCCAAAGGTAAATTATATACAACATACGCTAAGGAATTATATTTAGTGGCTAAAAAGGGTTCACCAGATCCTGATGTTAATGTAACTTTAAAAAGATTAATTGCTAAAGCGAAAAAAGATCAAGTGCCTAATGATATTATAAAAAGAGCGATTGATAAGGCAAAAGGTGTTAGTACCGAAGAATATCATGAAGTAATATACGAAGGTTTTGGACCAGGAGCATCAACATTAATTATTAAATGTTTAACTGATAATTTAAATCGAACAGTAAGCCTTGTTAGAGCCGCTTTTAATAAAATTAATAAAGCAATAGGGATTACTAATTCAGTTGCTTATAATTATGATTATTTAGCCTTTGTTTCAGTTAAAGAAGATGAAGAAAAAATATTTGAAGCATTAATTGAAAATAATATTGATGTAATGGATTTAGAAAATGAAGATAATTTAATAAGTATTTCCGTTCATCCAAAAGATTATGATAAATTAAAAGATATTTTAGAAAAAATAAATCCTGATATAGTTTATGAATTTGATGAAGTAGGAATGTTTGCTAAAGATGAAGTTGAATTAAATAAAGAAGATATGGAAAAATTTCAAATTCTTTTAAAATTATTAAATGATATAGATGATGTATCAAAAATTTATCATAATGTTAAACTTTAAAAAAATATTTATAAAGAAAAAAGGTTTTTTGCTACAAAATTAGCAGATAAGATATCTGTATTTAAAACATCTTATCCAGATATATTTATCTGGTTCCACCTGAATTTAATAAAATAACATCTTGTAATTTTTTGAGAAGATTTATATTTCAAAAAGCGTTAATGTCGCTTTTTTACATTATTTGTCAACTTTGATAAAAAAACACTTGCTAAATTAAAAAATATATAGTATTATTTAATAGTAGGAAAGAAGGTAAACAAATTT
>CAYOJY010000012.1:0-19846 GCA_964404455.1 uncultured Muribaculaceae bacterium
AAAGGTAATCCAAATGATAAAAATGGTGAATATCAAAAATCAATAGAATTATTATTTCCAATAGCTTATACAATAAAAATGAGTTATAAAGGAACATATAAAATTGATGGTTATTTTGAATATATTGTGCCACCATTAGAAGGCTTTTGGTGGATAGATGGACTTAAAGGTATGGACTATAAAAGAAAAGATGAACTTAATTTTATATCTATTATAAGACTTCCAGACTTTGTCACAAAAAAAGACTTTGAATGGGCTATAGAAACAGCTACAAAAAAGAAAAAACAAGATTTTTCTAAAGTAGAATTTTTAACCTATGATGAGGGTTTGTGTGTTCAATGTATGCATATAGGCTCTTATGATGATGAAACTAAAACAGTAGAAATAATGCATAATTATATTAAAGAAAATGGTTATGAAATAGCTATTGCAGATACTAAATATCATCATGAAATTTATATAGGCGACCCAAGAAAAAGCGATGTTAGTAAATTAAAAACAGTAATTAGACACCCTATTAAGAAAAAATAGATTATTAGATAAATTACAATTTATTTTATATAATTTGAAGTGGCGAAACAAAAATTGTGATTGGTCTAATAGTGTAATAGATTATTTAGGTAATATAAGTACCACTAGAAGAAATAATCTCTATAAAGTTATTCAAGACTGTGGAAAAAAGTTTGATGAAAGTAAAATGTAATTGACTTATATTTAGAAAGTATTTTATATAAGGGAATAAACATGCAAACAAATATTCCTGAGTCAAAAAAATTAGTAAAAAAATTATAATAATAGTAAAATAGAATTTGGAATGAATTTAGTAATTGAACCATTAAAAAAAATTGTTACCCCTAATTTTAAAGTAGCAATTTTTCTTTGGGCTTTTCCTCTTGAAATAACTTCTGAAGAATTTGAAACTGATTATTTTCCAGTTGATGGAAGAAGATATAATAAATATTTTAACGAATTAAAAAAAATATTATAATATGCAATCCTTACAAAGATACAAAAAAAGAGTTACAAGAAATTATTAAAACGAGGGATATTTTATTATTCCCTGGTGGTAACCCAGAAATGTTTTTTAAAAAAGTATTACATGATAACGAAGAAAGTTAGACAAAAACTAATTTGATAAAAATATATTTTGTAAATTATTTTTATTTTTTAATTTTAAGTTCATATTTATAAAGAACTTTTCCTCTTATGATGGCAAATATTGAAATTTTTTTCTATTTTTTGTTTCTTCAAAAAATATTATTGGTTCTAGGGCTTCATCAGATAAATTAATTAATTCTTTAAAACTTTTTAATTTAATTACATCATATTTTTGTTCATTAACAAAAGAATAAACATTAATAATTCTTTCATCATAATCTTTTAATATTTTATTTTTTTTCTCTTCATAAGAAAAATTACTTTGTCTTATTTTTCTATATATTAAGGTGTAAGCATAATAATTAATTAAAATAAATAATATAATAATTATTATTAAATTAAAATAAATATTTTTATCATTTTGGGTTATTATGTTTTCGTTTTCATTATAATTCTTAGATGTATTTATTTTATAAATATTTTTATCTATGGGGATTTCAATCCATTCTTTATGAACAAATTTTTGATTATTTATAACATTTAAAACGTTTAATTCTATTTTAATAAAGCTATTTAAAGTTATATTAAAAGCTTCTTTAAAATTCCTTATTTTATTTGTATATTCTTCTAAATTAATAGTTAATTCCTGATTAATTTTTATATTTTCTCCTTTTATATTTGTATCTTTTAAAAGAATATTTTCTTCTTTATAAAGTTCACCTTCGGCGTTTTGATCATTGATGCCTATTAGGTAGGATTTAATATTATAATTGGAATTAATTTGATTATTTTTTTCTGTTTTTAATGAATACGAAAATGATATATTTATATTTTTAGTTAAAATTGCTAAATAACTACGGTCACTTAATAAAAAATCTTCTTTTATATATGGATTATTTAAAATATTTACTTTATAAAATACATCACCTTTTATTTCTAATTTATTTTTATTATTAGTACTGTTAAAAATGTTATTAATGAAAAAAACAAGTAATAAAATATCTATTACTAAAATTAAGAAAAGAATAAAAAATCTTTTAATTTTTAATTTTTTCACTTAAGCACCTTTAATTTTTATTATGTTCTTAATCTGATTAAAAATGTATGAAGGGTAACCTACAAAAGGAATTTTAAAAAGGTATTTTCCAATTATATCTTCTTCTGTAACATATTCTTTATCTAAATCCTTATTCGCATCACCTTTAGTAATTATCATGTTATTTTTAATATCAACAATTCGATGAATAATTTTGACATTTTTATTATTAAATTCAATAATATCATTTTTTTTAACTTCGTTAAAATTTGTTTCTTTAATAATTACTAAGTCTGCAACATTTAAAGTGGGACTCATGCTTTTAGATAATATAACTACTGGTTTTATTTTAAATAACCCAAGATTAAAACTAATTATTAAAAATATTCCTCCTAAAATACCAATTCTTACGACAGGAGAATATTCTTTAGTTAATCTCTTAGGAATGTTTTTTTCGCCTTTTATATTGTAGTAATTTATAATTAAAAATATTATTAAGTATGAAACAATATTAAAAATAGATAAATAGGCAATATCCATATTAGGAAGATATGAAATTATATAAATTGGTAGGGTAATGATAAAATAAAAATAAATTGAAGCATTTTTACCACTAATGTAATTTATATATAAAAGTAATATTTCCAAAAATAAAATGTTGATGAATTTAAAAGATATAATACTTTCATTAAAATCAAAAAAATAAATTACACTTATTAATAGAACAATTATGATCAAATATATCTTATTTTTTCGTAAGTTTAAAACACTTGCTTTAAAATTTTCTAAAACTATTCTTCCAATAATTAAAGGGAAAACATTTAATATTATACCTTTAAAGGAATTATCTAAGGTAGTTTTAACCAAATCGGTAATAATACTTAATAAAAAATATGAAAATATGAAATAAAATCCTAAAATTATAATTAATGTTGTTAAATTATTTTTGGTTTTTCTATTTTTTTGTTTGAATTTAAAATTGAATAATAAATAACTTAAAATCATAAACAGGGGAGAAAGGACATAATAAAAAAGCTCATTTCCACTGATTTTAATAAAAATTAATGATATAAAAATAAAAATATAAAACAACATCATCTTACAAAATTTCATTAACATTAGGTAATACAGTGGGGCTATTGGTAAAAAGTTGAAAACCAACATCGATACTATTATTGATATTTATAATATTATTATAACTTTTGGGTTTTATAATTAACGTAGTGTTATTAATTTCATATTCTGCATCCCAGCCATTAATAAATGAAGTATTTTCTGGTACGGTTGTATGAATTTCCCAATAACTAATATTTTTATCTCCATTATTTTGAATATTTAAATTATATTGATTATTATAATTTCCCCAGGAATTTGTTATTTTAAATGTCACAATAATATTTTCGTCCTTAATTGGGGCAGTATTTTCATCTATTATTACTTTTATTTTGTAAATTTTTAAATCAGGATTATTAGATTTTACTATTATACCTAATGATACCTTTTGATTAGGAGTAATTATATTATTATATTTAGATTCTACTATATTGTTTTGAAGTGTTGTGGGTATGCCCCAGGAACTATCAAGTGTAAATGAATCATTAAATTTGATAGTTATAATAAAATTGTTATAATTTACTTGCGAATTATTTACTACATCAAAATTGAAAATATAAAAATAATATCCATCACTAGTCCAACTATTCCCTTTATTTGCCTCAATATCAAAATTTTTATTGCTATTTTGGTCAATTATATCATCATTATCATTAATGCCGCTTACTATTCCTTTAATAGTAAGTTCTTGACTTAAAACAGAATAACCAACACTGATAAAAATTAATGAAATAAAAGTTATTAAAAATATATTTAACTTCATTTTTTTGTATTTTCTCATCTTTAACACCTAGTATTACTATTTCCTTATGGTATTTTTTTATTCATTTAATCCATAATAATAATGAGGTGAAATGATGAACAGAAAAAAAAGTAAAAATTTTGTTTTAGGTTGTGTAATATTAACACTTTTATTTACAGGAGTATATGCTTTATTAGCAACAACTTTAAATATTACGGGGAACGCTACTGGGCAGGGTGATTTTAAAGTTGAATTTATAAATGCCAATTCTAGTGATGATGATAAAGCAACTGCGGTGATAAATAGTGATAAAACTAATATTACCATTACAGCAAATTTAAGTTATCCTGGAGATAGTGTTACAGTTGATTTTACTATTCAAAATACTGGGACATTAAGTGCGACTGTTAATGACTTATTAATTAATAATGATTCTAATGATGATTGAAAGTATTAATCAATGATATCGATGACATTGAAGGTACTCATTTACAAGGTGGCGAAACTAAAACCGGTTCTATAGTTATTAGTTGGGATGATCAATCCGCCAATGCTAATCCAGAACCAGTATCATTTGATATAACAATTGATTATATTCAAACTACATAATAGATAAAAAAGGACTAAAGTTCTTTTTTTATTTTAAAATATTATATTAGCAATTTATTAAAATCTTACTTTTGATAATTTTACTTAAAAAGTATTGCAAAATTACTAAAAATAAGATAGAATTAAATAGCAGTCAAATAAATGGGCCTGTAGCTCAGGTGGTTAGAGCGCACGCCTGATAAGCGTGAGGTCGGAGGTTCAAGTCCTCCCAGGCCCACCATTTTGGCCCGTTGGTGAAATGGTTAACACACATGCCTTTCACGCATGCATTCACGGGTTCGAATCCCGTACGGGTCACCATTTGTCAATTACGCGAACTACCTACTACTTTATAGGAGGCTTTGCGATAAGTATAAGGCTTGATAAATAAGCCGAGAACGAGTAAACTGTTACTTGTTTTTTTATTGTTACTTTTTATATCATTAATACACCTCATCTTGGATAGTAGAAAAAATATTATCTTTATTCTTATAAGACTTTAAATACTCATTCATTTTTTGAATATTAAGCTTGTAAGCTATTTCGCGATAGTTTTTAATTATTTCCTTATAATAATCATAAGCAAAACATTTTTAATTTCTACTAAATAAGGGCATTAATTATATTGAATTTTAAAAAAATTAACTTTTATAGTTAATGAAAAAATTTTTAATTTATTTTAATCTTTTATTAATAATTGTGTCCAATATAAATTATTGTTTTTATCTTTAGCGACACCTACGCCAATTTGATTGTATTTAGAATTTAATATATTTTCTTTATGACCTGGAGAATTCAACCAACTTTTCATAACTTCGGCAGCTGATTTATGACCGCTAGCAATGTTTTCCGCGGCAGAAGTAAATGTAATTCCAAAAGAATTAAGCATTTCAAACGGTGTTCCATAAGTAGGTGAATTATGAGAAAAATAATTGTTATTTATAAAATCTTGAGATTTAATCCTAGCAACTTTGCTTACTTCAGTATTTTCAACAAGTGATGATCGACCATTTTTTACCCTCTCAACATTAACTAAGCGAATTACTTCATTTTCTAAATTTCTTATGTCACTTGGATCAGAAACCTCAGCATTGCTTGGAATGTTGATTTTTTGACCTGGAAAGATAACTGATAAATTAGTAATTTGCGGATTTGCTTTTATTAAGTCAGTTATTTCAATTCCATGATTTCTTGCAATTTGCCATAGAGTGTCACCAGACATGACTGTATAAATTGGATTTTTAGTTGCGGGAATATTAATTTTTTGACCAGGTAAAATAAATGCAGGATTAATAATTTGCGGGTTAACTGCTAAAATATCTTTTAGACTAATTCCATGATTTCTTGCAATTTGCCACAAAGTGTCACCAGATACAACTGTATAAGTTGACATAATAATTACCACCTTTCTGTATATTTTATGATTTAATATACATTTAGGGAACGCCTAGAGTTAAAAAAAATTTTATGTTGGGTGTCTATTAATTAAATGTGATAGATTTATAGTGATAAAAAATCTCATAAAAAATATGAGATGTTTTTTAAAATGGCGGAGTAGGAGAGATTTGAACTCTCGCATCAGTTACCCGATCTACACCCTTAGCAGGGGCGCCTCTTCAGCCTCTTGAGTACTACTCCATAACAAAATTACTCTTTTATTTTATCTTAAATAATTTTGTCTGTCAATTATTTTGCCACTAAAACTTGTAAGCGATGGATAAATTCATGCATAATGCTAATATAATCTTCGGATATTGATTCATTTGTAAGGTTACTTAAGTGGATGGTATCATCTTTTTGAATATTAATAAGTTCATTTATTAAATTATTATCAGTTGAATTATCATAAATTAAAGCTAGATATTTATTATTTTGAAAATTATTTTTAATATTAGTTATAGCATCTGTTGTTTTATTAATATCTTCATCCAGTGATATTACAATAAACCCATATGATTCTAAGTATTTAAATATTTTAGAAGAAGCAAGGATAATGTTATTATTTTCTTGAGTAGCTGTTTTAGCGGTGCTTCTTAAATCAGCGTCCATTAAGGATAAAATTTCCGCGAGTTTATTATAATTTTTATTAACTTCATTAATTATATATTTGTTTTCTAAATATTCATTTAAATTATTACGAATGTTTTTGGCCAACATTAAATAATTATTTGGACTTAACCAAAGTTCTTCAGATGCGTTTTTAATTGATAAACCATATGAAACATCAATTAATAATATTTTTTTATTTTTATTAAGAAAATTTTTAGCTAATTTTTTTTCATCAGTTAAGCCATTATAGACAAACAAATCACTTTTAGCATATTTTGATATTTGTTTATTAGTTAATTCATAATTTTGAGAATCAGCGCCTTCAGGATAAATACTTTTAATATCTGCATATTCGCCGTAAAGGTTTTCTAATAGATAAGTAATAGGGTACGTTGTTGTATAAACATCTGCGCCTTCTAAGTTATCTTTATTAAAAGAACAACCCGTAATTAAAAAAAACATTACCAATATTAATATAATTTTTTTCATAAATTTAAATTTCTCCTTTTTTAGGGACAGGATCATAACCAGCTGGCCCGAGTGGATTACATCTAAGTATCCTTTTTATTCCTAATCGTAAACCTTTAATTGTTCCATGAATTTCTAATGCTTCAATCATATAATCACTGCATGTGGGAATGAATCGACATTGTGAATGGGATCTTAAAGGTGTTATTTGATATAATTTTATTAATTTAATTATTAATCTTTTCAAATTTTTTCACCTATAATAATTTTACAATATATTTTGTTATTTGTAAATTGTTTAAATTTAAAAAGAAATTTGTTATAATAATAAAGAATGGATTTGATAATATGGAATTTTTAACAAAATTAGATATAAAGATTAATAATAAAAAGTTATTAGAAACGGCATTAACTCACTCTTCGTATTCGCATGAACATAAAATGGCGAAAAATTATGAAAGATTGGAATTTCTAGGAGATTCTGTTTTATCATTAATAATAAGTGATTACTTTTATAATTTTACTAATTTTTCGGAAGGAGAAATGAGTAAAAAACGTTCGGCGTTTGTGTGTGAGCAGGCTTTAGCTTTTTATGCCGAAAAAATTAATTTAATTTCATATATCAAAGTGGGGCAAGGTCAATTAAATAATATTAACAGTACTATTATTGCTGATGTCTTTGAAGCTGTAATTGGGGTTATTTATTTAGATCAAGGTTTAAATGAAACTAAAAAATTTATTTATAATACAATTATTCCATGGGTAAAAAAGGATTTTCATTTTTTTAATGATTATAAATCCTTACTTCAAGAATCAATTAAAAACAATGGAATTATTGAATATGTTTTAGTAAAAGAAACAGGGGATTCTCACAATAAAACTTTTATTATTGATGTTAAAATTGGGGATATAACCTATGGTAGAGGAATTGGAAAAAATAAAAAAGAAGCTGAACAGCAGGCGGCAAAAAATGCGTATCAGAAAAAGGCTGAATAGGTGAAGTATGTATTTAAAAAATATAAAAGCAATTGGTTTTAAATCATTTGCGGATAAAACTAATATTGAATTTAATAATCAAATTACTGCGATTGTTGGCCCCAACGGTTCAGGTAAAAGTAACATAGTAGATGCAATTCGTTGGGTTTTAGGAGAACAATCTGCCAAATCATTAAGGGCTACTACTATTATGAGCGATGTTATTTTTTCGGGTTCAACCTCAAGAGAAGGAATGAAAAAAGCGAGTGTTGCTTTAGTGTTTGATAATACAGATCGTTATTTAAATAGTGATTTTGATGAAATTGAAATAAAAAGAGAAGTGTATAAAACTGGTGAAAATGATTATTTTATTAATAATACAAAAGTTAGATTAAAAGATGTCCAGAATTTATTTTTAGATACAGGTGTTGGTCAAAGTGCATTTAATATTATTTCACAAGGAAATATTACGGATATTGTTAATTCTAAACCTTTTGAAAGAAGAATTATCTTTGAATCTGCCGCTGGTGTTTTAAAATATAAAAAAAGAAAAGAAGAATCATTAAGAAAATTAGAAAAAACTAAACTTAATTTAGCAAGTATTAAACTTGTAATTGATGAATTAGCTAATACTGTATTACCATTAAAAAAACAAAGTGAAGATGCTCTTCGCTATTTAGCTTTAAAAGAAGAAGTGGAAAATATTGAAATTGCTTTAATTGTTCAAGATATTGGCGAATTTTATTTGAATTATAATAATTTGAAAAGTGAAATAGATAATTTATATAATAAAATAAATATTTTTGTTAAAGAAATTGATACATCTAAAATTGAAAAAATGAAATTAGAAAATGTTAAAATAGATGAACAAATAAATATTTTAAATCAGGAATTAATAAAGTTAAATGAACAATTAGCCAAATTATCTAGTGAAAAACAAATTTTATCAGAACGCCAAAAATTAAATACCGATAAAGAATTAATTAATGAGAATTTAATTAAAGTTAAAGAAGAACATTTAGAGCTAGGAAAAAAAATCAATATAATTTTAGCTGACTTAGAAACCCTTAAAAAAGAAAAAAACAATCTTTTAACTAAAATATCTGATTTAAGCAATAAAATTTTAACTCTTCGGGTAAAAAAGACTAATTTGAGTGCTTCAATTGATAATCAAAATCGTAATACAATGTATTTACAAAATAAAATCGAAATTGTGGAAAATAATATTTTGAATAAAGATGGCTTACCAAAGTCAGTTAAAAATATTTTAAATAATCCACGATTAAATAAAGTCCATGATACTATTGGTAATTTGATTGAAGTACCTTTGGATTATTCAAAAGCTATTGAGGTTGCGCTTGGTTTTTCCGCTCATTTTTTAGTAGTGGATGATTTTTTAGCAGCTAAAGAGTGCATTAATTATTTAAAATCTCATAATTTAGGCAGAGCAACATTTTTTCCGCTCGATACGATTAAAAGTCGTTATATTGATAATGTTACTTTAAATTTAATTAAATCATTAAATATTATTGGAATAGCTTCTGATTTACTTCAATATGACAATAAATTTAAAAATATTATTGAAAATCAATTAGGTAATGTAATTGTTGTTAAAGATATTGATACTATGAATCTAATTGGTAAAAAAATTAATTATAAGTACCGAATAGTTTCTTTAGATGGTGAGGTTTTATATTCAGGAGGAAGCATTGCTGGGGGGAATCAAAATTCTTTAGGAAATTTTCAAAATGAATTGAAAAAATTAACGGATAACTTATTTAAAGAAAAATTGGTTTTGAAAAATTTAAACGAACAATATAAAATTTTAGATGAAGAATACAATGCTTTATGTGATGAAAGTGATTTATTAAATAAAAAATTATCCATAGTTAGTGAAAATATTTATAATAAGGAATTTTATTATGAAGAACAAAAATTATTATTTTCTAATAAATCTTCTGAAATTGAAGGAATGAATGTTATAATTAATAATTCTTTTGAAGCAGATATGATTAAAATTATAGAAAATTATAATAAATTAAGTGAAGAAAAAATTATTAAAGAAAAAGAATTAAATAATTTAAAAAATAATAAATATGAACTTCAGAATGAAATTAACACATTAGAAAATACTTGTAAAATAAAAAATAATGAATATAATCTTTTAAATGCTGATTTAAAACAAAATGAGATAGAAATAGGTAAAATTGAAGTAAAATTAGAAAATTTATTATTAACTTTAAGTGAGGAATATAATTTAACATATGAAGCCGCATTAGATAAATATTTTTTAGATATGGATACTGAGTTAGCTCGAAAAAAAGTTAAAAGTGTTAAGAAAAATATGGAATTGCTGGGAGAAGTTAATTTAGGAAGTATTAAAGAATATGAAAGATTATCAACTCGTTATAATTTTTTGTTAAACCAAGAAAAAGATTTAAATGAATCAAGTAATAGTTTAATAAATATTATATCTGAAATGGATAAAATTATGATTGAAAAGTTTGAACTTTCATTTAAAGAAATAGCTCATGAATTTAAAATAATATTTAAACAAATATTTCAAGGTGGAAAAGGAGAATTGCTTCTTACCGATCCTGATGATTTATTAAATACCGGAATAGAAATAATTGCAATTCCTCCAGGTAAGAAATTAAATTCAACGATATCTTTATCAGGAGGAGAAAAATCTCTTACGGCAATTTCTTTATTGTTTTCTATTTTAAATGTTCGTCCAGTTCCTTTTGTGGTGCTTGATGAAGCAGAAGCTTCCCTGGATGAGTCTAATGTTGATTTATTTGGCAAATATCTTAATATAAAAAAAGAACAAAGTCAATTTATCTTGATTACTCATAAAAAAAGAATGATGGAATATGCTGATACTTTATATGGAATAACCATGCAGGAATCAGGAATAAGTAAAATAGTTAGTACTAAATTAACAGTTTAAAAATATTGCTTTGTTGTAAAAAATAAAAACTTTCATAATTTTTGAAAGTTTTTTATATTTCGCGCATTGTATGTTGATTTTTGAAGGGATTTTTTTGATCAATTCGATCAACAAATAAAATACCATTTAAATGATCAATTTCATGTTGAAAAGCAACAGCTATTTCTTCGCGAACGCGTATTGTTTTTTTATTTCCTTCAATATCAAAATATTCTACTGTAATTCTGGCATTGCGGGGGATAATTCCCTCTACGTCCCGGCTAACACTTAAACAACCTTCGCCTTCAGAAACATAGATTAATTCTTTGCTTTTGCTAATAATTTTAGGATTAATAATGATATATTCCTCAAAAGTTTTGTCTGCCAATTCATTAGCGATTACAAATATTCTTTTCGGAATTCCTAATTGAATAAAAGCCATTCCCATTCCGGCTCTTAAATCATATTTTTCGATATTAGTTTCATCTTGACTCATTTTTAAATATATAATTAATTCTTTAATAATTTTTCGATCTTCATTAGAAAGAGGAAAAATTACATCTTGACTTATTTTTCTTAAAATTTTATTTTTTTCATCTAAAATATTAATATTTGGAACTTCCATTTTTTTCACCGAATATATTATACTAAAAAATTAACGAAAAAGAAAGTTTTATCCAAATAAAAAGTTGTTAATACAACTTTTTATTATGTTAATTTATTGGCAACAGTTACCTGAATTATTATTCCAATTCCAACCTGCTCCTAAAATGATTACTAATAAAATGAATAATACTATCCAGATTGCTGCTCCTATACCATAACCACTTGTATTGCCAACATATCCAGTGTTACAACATGGGGCTTGGGCATATCCGCCGCCGTATCCTCCGCCATAACCGGTATTTCCATAATAATACATAATATACCTCCTGTCTTTCTATTATAGTTTACTCTAGAATAGAAAATTTGACATAATATTTGTCTATTTTACGACTTCTTTTGTCTCAAATAATTATTTATGATAAAATCAAATTAGGAGAAATGTAATGCGAAAAATTTTAAAAAACATTGATATTCCATTATTTATTTTAACAATTATTTTTGGTTTGTTTGGCCTTTTAATGATTTTTAGTGCATCTAGTGTTTCTACAATTTTAAGATATGATGTTTCTTCATATTATTTTTTCGTTCGTCAAGGAATATTTTTAATCGGTTCATTTATTATTGGTTTTTTAATTATTTTAAGATTTCCGACTAAAAAATATGGTCGTTATGCCATACCTGTTTTATTATTAACCATTTTAGCTTTAATTTTTTTATTTATAAAAGGCAAGACTACTCATGAAGTTCAAAGCTGGTATGATTTAAGATTTTTTAGTCTTCAGCCTAGTGAATTTGCTAAAACTGCTGTTATTGTATTTAGTGCGGTATATTATAATATTTTACATAAAAAAAGAGTTAAAAATATATATCCATATTTAATTCCGTTAGGGGCAGGGTTTTTAATTGGAACTTTAGTTATGATGCAGCCAGATTTAGGTTCTGCTTTTATTATTTTAGTAATAACTTTTATGATGTTTATTAGCATTCCTAATATAAATGCTAATATTTTAAAAGTGATAAAACTTCTAACAGTCGGGGGAATTGTTTTAATTGTATCTGTTCTTTATTTTGGTAATGATATTTTAAATAGTCGTCAATTAAGTCGCTTAAATTTTAAAGAACCTTGTTCAAGGTATGTCGAAGAAACAGGATATCAAGTCTGTAATGGTCTTATTGCTATTAAAAACGGGGGATTAATTGGTCAAGGTCTTGGAAATAGTACTCAGAAATATTTATATTTGCCTGAAAGTCATACAGATTTTATTTTTCCAATTATTGTTGAAGAATTAGGATTAATAACTGGGGTTATGATAATTATAGGTTATATTATAATTTTATTTCGATTGTTCAAAATTGCTAAAGAAACCTTTAATTTGCGGAATAGCATTTTAGCATATGGAGCTTTTTGGTGTTTTGCTGTGCATATTTTAATAAATTTATTAGGAATTTTGGCTTTAATTCCTTTAACGGGGGTGCCGTTGCCATTATTAAGTTATGGTGGTTCATCAACGGTTAATTTCTTGATTTTATTATTTATCGCCCAAAGGGTAAATATTGAAAATAAGATTGAAAAGGTAGAACGAGAAATAAAGTCACTATAAAAACTAGAATTATTTAAAACAGATTATATTATTTGAACTTATTTGAATTGATGAAATTATTTTTTCTGTTCCTTTTAAAGGAATTAGATATTTTTTGAGGGTATAAATATATGAAAGGAGGACAATGAAAGAATATATTTATAATAACAAAATAATTTTGGGAATAATATTTTTATTTGCATTGCTGGTATTAACAGAAGCCGGTTACATTTATTATTTATTAGTGGATAAAAAAGTTGTTGAAGAACCGGTTATTTCTCAAATAATTGAAGAAGAAAAAGAAGTAATAAAAACAATTTTTGTTGATGTTAAAGGAGAAGTGAAAAAGCCGGGTGTTTATGAAATTGATGACGGGACAATAATAATTGACGTTATTAATAAAGCCGGTGGTTTTAAAGATAAAGCTTACAAAAATAATATTAATTTAAGTAAAAAACTGGTAAATGAATCTGTTATTTATGTTTATAGTAAAACTGAATATAAAAATTTAAATAAAATTAATAATAATTTAGAAACTTGTACTTCAAATAATATATTTATAGATGATTGTTTAGAAAAGGGATCTTCAAATATTATCAGTACTGAGTCTTCTAATGAAGTTAATCTGGAAAAAGAAACAGAAGATAATAGTTTAATTAATATTAATACGGCAACTAAAGAACAATTGATGACTATAAACGGGATAGGTAGTTCAAAGGCTGATGATATTCTTTTATATCGCGAAACTGATGGTTTATTTACTAAAATCGAAGATATAAAAAATGTTTCCGGTATTGGCGACACTACATTTGAAAAAATTAAACATTTTATTACAGTCTAATTTTATTTATTATGTTTTAATATTAATTGCTTTTTTAAATATTATAATTTTTACTAAATGTATTAAATATGATACAAAATTAGATTTGGCAGCTCGTAATGTTACGGGTAAAATAATATCATATGATTTAAATGAAAAATATTTATCTTTTATTATTAAAAATGAAGAAAAAGTAAAAGCAACTTATTATTTTAAAAATAATGAAGAATATAAATATTTTTTTAATTTAAATTTATATGGAGCATCAGTTAATTTACAAGGAGAATTTAAAAAGCCACTTAATAATACTATTCCTAATACTTTTAATTATAAAAAATATCTATATGACAATAAAATATATGTTTTATTTAAAGCCAAAAATATTGAAATAAAAGAAACCACCAATTTTTTTTATCAATTAAAAAATAGTTTAATTAACCGAATTAATGAGTATAACAGTAAGATATATTTAAAATTATTTATTTTAGGAGATAAAAGTGAATTAAGTGATGAATTATATGATGCTTATAAAATAAATGGGATTGCCCATTTACTTGCAGTTTCAGGAATGCATATAACATTTTTTGCTTATATTTTAGAAAAATTATTTATTAGATTTAGGAATAAAACTAAAAGGACATTAATAATTACATTTCTCTTATTTTATTCATTTTTAACTAATTTTGCTGTTTCGGTTTTAAGATGTGTTTTATTTTACATTTTAAAAGAAGTTAATAAAATTTATAATTTAAAAATATCTAACATTCGTTTATTATTAATTTCAGCATTTTTACTTTTAATATATGACCCATTTTATATTTATAGTATAGCTTTTTTATATTCATTTATTATTACTTTTGGTTTAATGTATAGTTTTAATAAAGAAAGAAATATTTTTAAAAGTTTATTCCTAACAAGTGTTATTGCTTTTTTATTTAGTGTTCCGATTACTATTAATTTAAATTATGAAATTAATATCAGTTCAATTATTATTAATTTAATTTGTGTTCCTTTAGTGACATATTTAATATATCCTCTTAGCTTATTATCGTTATTTATTAAGGGCTTAGATAATTTTTTGATGCTTTTTGTAAATTTTTTTGAATTTCTTAATTCTCAAATGTTAAATTATTCATTAATTTTAAATGTTCCTAAAATGAGTTTTATATTTATGATTGGTTATTATTTATGCTTGTGCTTATTTTTTAAAGTTAAACATAAAATATATTTATTTTTAATTTTAATAAATTTAGGTATTGTTAAAATCATTCCTAAATTAGATTCCTCTTTTTATGTTGTGTATTTAGATGTTGGTCAAGGAGATTCAAGTTTATTAATAAGTCCTTATAAAAAAGAAGTTGTGATGATTGATACTGGGGGTAATCTAAATTATTCGGTTAGTAATAATAGTATATTATATTTAAAAAGCTTGGGAATTAATAAATTAGATTCTTTAGTGTTAACACATGGCGATTCAGATCATGCATTTGAAACCTTAAATATTAATAAAAAATTAAAAATTAAAACTATTGTTTTTAATAATAATAAATATAATAATTTAGAAAAAGAAATATTAAAATTAAAACTAAATAAAACAAAAGATGTTAATTTGAAATACTTTAAAGCAAAAAACTTAAATGAAAGTTTAAGTGATGATGAGAATGCGTCTAGTTTGGGCTTTAAATTTAATATTCAGAATTATATATTTTTATTTATGGGAGATATCCCAATAAAAGAAACTAAAATAATTTTGAAAAAAAATGATTTAACTTGTGATTTTTTAAAATTAAGTCATCATGGTTCAAAATATAGTACTGATGAAATAATAATCAATCAAATAAAACCTAGGTATGTTTTAATTTCAGCGGGAAGAGATAACTTATTTAAACATCCTCACAAGGAAATTATTTCTTTGTTAGAGTTAAAAAAAATAAAATATTATACTACCCAGCAGGGAAGTATTGTGATAAAAATAAATAAAAATAAAAACTATAACATTTCTTCATATAACCCATAAGATATATTAACGTTACTAGTTAACGTTAATATAGATGAGAGCAATTATTTTGCTCTTTTATTTTTTTTAGTTTATAATATTTTAAAGGAGTATTATGAATATTCATTTAATTACAAGTAATAGTTTTAAAATAATCAAAGAAAATATAAAAAAAATTGCTGGAGAAAATAATTTGCTTATTTTTAACATGGAAGAACAAACTATTGAAAATTTATTAGAAGAAATATTTTATCCTTCATTAGAGCAAACTAAAAAATTTATTTTAGTAAAAAATGCGGATTTTTTAACTTCTAATAAAAAAACAGAAATAAATTTAGATCCTTTAATTAATTATTTAAATAATCCTGATGAAAATGTTATTTTAATTTTTGTTAATGATTCAGTTGATTCCCGAAAAAAAATTGTTAAATTAATTAAAGAAAAATATAATTTTATTAATAATGAATTAGATTATAAAAATATATATAATTATTTAAATAATTATGTTAAAAAACATAATTTTATAATTGATTATGAAACAATTAATTATTTAGTTAGTATTTATGGTTTAAATTATGATTTGATAGTTAATGAATTAGATAAATTATTTTTATATTTTGAAAATTCAACAAATATAAAATTTAGAGAAGCAAAGGATATTGTTTCTAAACCTTTGAATGATAATAATTTTAAATTTGTAGAAGCTGTGATTAATAAAAGAATTAATGAAATGTATGAATATTTAAATGATTTGAAAGTATATAAAGTTGAACCTATTACTTTAATAATCTTATTAGCGCGAGAATTTCGATTAATTTATTATATAAAAAAATTAGAAAAGAATAATTCAAAAGAAATTATGTCAATTTTAGGTTTAGCTGAGTGGCAAATAAATAAATTACATAAAGCTTCATTTAATTTTACTGAAAAAGAAATTTTAAAACATCTTCATACTTTATCGATAATGGATGAAAAAATTAAATCAGGTAAAATTGATAAAAATATTGCTTTAACTACTGTTTTGCTGAATATTATTACATAAAAAATATTAGGAATCTCCTAATATTTTTTGGGTATTTTTAAAATTTAATTTCGCAATGGAATTTAAAACTTCAATACCTGATTCTTCAATTAATTTTTTGGCAAATTTATCAACATCACTTCCAGCTCCCAAAGGAATTGGATTATTTATTTTTTCACTTAGTTTTTTGATTTGGGCTAAAAATACATAACGGCTGATAATTGAGGCGGCGGCGACACTATATACTTGATCTTCAGCCTTTGTTAAAAATAAGATGTTTTTTAAAATTTTGGGGGCATCGCTTATATATTCATAATATTTTTTAGAATTAACAAACTGATCAATAACTATTTTTTCCGGTTTTAAATTTTCTTTTTCAATTAAGTTTAATAAAACTTTATTATGTAAAATAGCTTTTATTTTATTCATATTTGAATTTGTTAAATTATTATATTCTTCATTAGATAAAATAAAAGTAGAGTAGGGTATTTTTTCCATTATTAAGGGAGCCAGTTCTTTAATTTTATCATCAGTTATTTTCTTGGAATCGCCAACTTTTAATTCTTTTAAAAATGCAATATTTTCTTTTGATACATAAGTTGCACTGACAACAATTGGCCCGAAATAATCTCCTGTGCCAACTTCATCAGAACCCAAGGTGGAGATTGTTTTTAAATAACTAAAAGTATTTTCCTCCGGTTTTTTTTCTTTTTCCTTTTTGTTATTTTCCAAAGGAATATCTCTATTATTTATTTTTTTTTCTAATTGAATCCAAATATTAGCGTCGATATCGGCACTAATTCCTTGAAACATAACTTTACCACTTTCATATAATGTTATTGTTGTATCAGCGTCCATCGCTTGAAAAACAGCATAGGGTGGGGTTGTATCTTTTTTTAAGTTTTGATAATACGCCATAATTTTTTCTTTTACATTTTCACTTGGTTTAAATACAAAGACCATGATTAATCACCTGAAGATATTTTAGCATATATATTTTAAATATTCATTATTTTTAATATTTATAATTTAAAATATAGTTTAATTTACGGTTTGAAAGTAAATTTGACTAAATTCACTTTATTTTTTATAATATCTATTATATAATTAATAATAGAAAAGAGGATGATTATGAATTTTGTAGATATTGGGATGTTATTTATTATTTTATTAAGTATGATTATAGGATATAAAAGAGGTGTTATTAAAACAACTGTTAAATTAGTTGGTTTAATTATAATTGCAATTATATCTTATCAGTTTAAAGGTCCATTAGCGGGATTGTTAATAAAATATTTACCATTTTTTGATTTTGGAGGATCAACTCAAGGATTATTTAGTTTAAATATTTTGTTTTATCACGCACTTGCCTTCTTATTTATATTTATTATGCTTTATTGTATTTTAAATATATTACTGGCAGTAGCAGGACTTTTAGATAAATTATTAAAAGCAACTATTATTTTATATTTACCAGATAAAATTTTAGGGGCTGTTGTAGGATTTGTTGAAGGGGTTATAATTTCGTTTATTTTGATTTTTGTCCTTTGTCAATTACCATTTACTCAAGGGCATGTAATGGAAAGTAAATATGCTCATAATGTTTTAAATCGAACTCCAATTATTCGGGTTGTACTCGCTAATACAACTAAAACTGTCGAAGGCATAAATTCATTAGTTTCTCAATATAAAAATGAAGAAGATAAACAATCTCATAATATTGCAATTTTAAATGAATTGATTAAGTATCGAATTATTACTGCAGATGAAGTTCAAAAATTAATTAATAAAAATAAAATGCACTTACCAAATGTGACATTTGAATAAAAAAGGAGAATGGATATGGTTAAAAGTTTAAATAGTGCCGAAGATTTTGAAACAATTGTAAAAGAAGGTAATATTTTAATTGATTTTTATGCGGATTGGTGTGGTCCATGTAAAATGCTTTCACCAATTTTAGAAACAATTACAGAAATTGATGTTTTAAAAGTCAATGTAGATACATTTAATGAAATTGCTGTAAAATTTGGAGTAATGAGTATTCCAACATTAATATTAATGAAAAATGGTCAAATAGTAAAAAAAGAAATAGGTTTTAAAACCAAAGACGATATATTAAAAATGATTGCATAACTAACGAAAGGGGTTGGAGCATGAAATCTAAATTATTAAAAAAAATTCTTTTATCTATTCTAAGTATTCTAATTTTATTTTGTATTTATTTAGGCATTATGTATTCTAATAATAAAACAAAAATAATTGATTCAGGTAAAAAAGTTGAAGAAGTTATAGAATCTAATATAAACTTTTATAACAATGCGGAAATAATCTTGAAAATGAATGAAATTGAAACGGAAAATCGTATTATTATGGTCAATCCAGGTGTTTCATTGTTAGCAAATACTGATAATAATATAATTAATAATTATAATTTATATTTAAATGTAAAAGATAATGAATTTTTATATAGTGATCAGCAAAATAAATCACCAGAAATATTAATTAAAGTTATTACACCAGAAGGAATAGAATTAAAAGAAATGGAAGGTTTAAATTATGTAGAGTTTGATAATGTATCTGGATTTGATATAACTGAATTTAAAGGTTCAATAAAAATCATTGATAATTATTCAATAACAAATGATAGTAAAGAAACTCCAACTATTCAAGAATGGTCAATATCATTTATTTTAACAAAATTATCGATTTCTCAAGAACAAAATATTGGTAAAAATTTTAAAGCTGAGTTATCTTTAGAAAAAAAATAAATTGGATTGTCAACAGTAAATTAGACAAATTAAATGTGGACAGATTTATATTGCATA
>CAYOJY010000013.1:0-19698 GCA_964404455.1 uncultured Muribaculaceae bacterium
AAAAATAAATCTTCGCCTTCAATTTTATACATCATTGCATCCATTTCTTTAAAAGACATCACGCCACTAACGACATCACTTCTGATTAAAAATGGTGGTATACAATAAATAAAACCTTTTTCAATCATATAATCTCGGGCATAATTAATCATGGCTGTAGAAATTCTTGCTACATCACCCATTAGAAAATAAAATCCATTGCCACTAGTTCTTCCCGCAGATTCTTTATCTAAACCATTAAATGAAGACATGATATCGGCATGATAAGGTATTTCAAATTTAGGAATTATTGGTTCACCAAATTTTTCTACTTCAACATTTTCTAAATCATTTCGGCCAATTGGTACACTATCATCAATAATATTAGGAATAACCATCATAATATTTTTAATCTCTTCAGTTAATTTTTTTTCTTTTTCTTCTAATAACAATATTTTTTCATTAATATTATTTACTTCTTGTTTGATATTTTTGGACTCATCTTTTTTGCCATCACGAATCAATAAACCAATTTGATCACTAATTTTATTTTTTTCATTACGTAAATCATCCGCGGTTTTTTTCACATCTCGAAATTCAATATCAAGCTCAAAAACTTTATCAACTAACTCTAATTTTTCTTCTTGAAATTTCTTCTTAATATTTTCTTTAACCATTTCTTTATTTTCTCTTATTAATTTAATATCAATCATTTTTGCTATCCTTTCGTTACTTAACCTAAGTATAGCATAAATTTATTCATTTAACTATCCAGTTAAGGTAAATATTTTTTATAAGTTTTTAAACTCATATCCCGATATATATTGATTCTTTTTAAAGAATAATCATTTAAATTATTTACTATTTCTTTTCCCGGAATGGTAGATAAAGCATAATCATAATACTTTTTACTAATATTTATAACGTTTTGATTAAAACTCCCGTATGGATATGCTAAAGTATTAACTTTTTTATTTAAAAGATCTTCTAAATATTTTTTACTATCACGAAGTTCTTTTTCTATTTCTTTTTCATCTAACTTAGATAAAGCTGGGTGGTTAACCGTATGTGAGCCAATTTCAATCATACCAGAATTACTCATTTCTAAAATCATCTCTTTATTAACATAGGCACCACCACCAATCGTACTTGTAATAACAAATAAATTGGCCTTTAAATTATATTTTTTCAAAATAGGAAAAGCATTTTCAAATATTCCTTTATATCCATCATCAAAAGTAATTATAACTACCTTTTCATAATTTTTAGCAGTTTTTATTTCACTTAAAAATAATGTTGTATATTTTTTTTCTTGCAAATAATTCATTTGATTTTCAAAATCTTTAACTTTAACAAATAATTTTTCTAATCCCCAAGGTTCATCTAAAACTCCGTGATACATTAAAATGGGGACTTTTTTGTTAAATATCTCTTCTTTTTTTATTTTTATTTTATTTTTAAATTTATTTAATTTGTTTTTTAAATTATCATTTTTACATACTAATACATCATTTTCAATGTAATAATTTTCTTTATTATTATTTAATATCGTTAAAAACTCTAAATCAGCAAACAAATTATTTTTATAATCATAAGCTTTATTTAATAAAAATGATTTATTTAAATATACTTCACTATTCTCATAAATCTTTAATATTTCTGTTTTTTCTTCTTCATTATAATTTTTAATTAATTCATAAATGTTTTTTTCTAAAACATTTAAATCTAATTCTTTTATTTTGTTTTTAATTTCATTTATAGTTTTAACCGGACTTTTAAGTTCTTCAATAGATAATTCCACATATTTTAATCCATTTATTTTTTCAGCAGTAATTAACATATTATTAAAAAATTCTTCCAGTTCATCAACAGGCTTTTCAATAATTTTTTTATTACTATAAAAATTCAATTTATTTTGAATTGTTAAATCTTTTATATTTTTTTCTTTAAGCATTAAAAACATTATTAAAAATATTATTATTAAAATAAAAACCAAAATAAATATTTTTTTCATAAGACATTCCTAATTAAATTATACTTATATAATTATAAATTATTAATTAAAAAAAATTGAAATAATTCAACTTTTTAAAGATTCCAATACTTTTTTGACGCCATTATAAGGAAGTAAAGCACAATTTTTTCGTGATTTTTGTTTATAAATTTCATCATAAACAATTGCTTCTTTTAGAATATCTTTATCATAATCTAATTCATTTATCATATTTTCAAAATTATTAATATATATTTTGGCTTCTTTAACGCTTTTATTAATTAAATTAGTTAACATTATCGAAGTTGAAGAAGTACTTATGGCACAGGCTTCTCCTGTAAAAGTTATATCTTTAATAATATTATCTTCAATTAAAATATATAAATTAATATCATCAATACAAGATTCATTATTAGAATTAATTTTAATATATTTTTCACTTGTCTGCGCAATTTTGTTTTGAGGATTTTGATAATGTTCTAAAATTATTTCTCTTTTTAATTCTGGATTCATTATATCATCTCATTTTCTATTCTTTTTTTATCTTTTAATAATTCAATTAAATTATCAATTTCAGATTCGGTATTATAAAAATACAGACTAATTCTTAAAGTATTGGTAACATGTGTTACGCTTTTTAATTTTTTAGCACAATGGTTACCCGCTCGAATACAAATATTATATTTATTTAAGTAATAAGCCACATCTTGGGGAAATATCCCCTCAACATTAAAGGCTACAATTCCACTGTCAGCTTCTAAATTAATAATATCAATATGGGGCAGTTTTATTAATTTATCAATTAAATATTTGCGCAAATGTAATTCCCTAGTAGAAATTTTATCCATTCCAATATTTTCTAAATAACGAATCGCCTCAGCATATCCTAAAACTCCGGCAATATTAGGGGTACCTGCTTCTAATCTTAAAGGTAATTCTTTATATAAAACATGCTTTTCATCATCAAAAGATTCATTCATTCCACCACCTAAATTAATTGGCATCAATTCATTTAATAATTCATATTTGCCATATAAAAGCCCTACGCCAGTAGGCCCTAGCATCTTATGACTAGACGCTACTAAAAAATCCACATCTAAACTTTTCACATCTATTTTAATATGAGGTAAGCTTTGGGCGGCATCAACCACCACAAAAATATCATTTTCATGAGCTAATTTACAAATTTCTTTAATCGGGCGCAAATCCCCAATTACATTGGTAATATGGGCAATGGTAATTAATTTTGTTCGAGGCGTAATACTTTTTTCGACGTTGTTCAATGTTACTTGGTAATCTTTATCAAGTGGAATATATCTAATCTTACAACCTATTTTATTAGCCAAATTAAACCAAGGTAAAATATTAGATGCATGTTCACTTTCGGTTAAAAGTATTTCATCATTAGGCTCTAAGTATTTATAAAAAAACCCGTTAGCAATAATATTTAAACTTTCAGTAGCACCACTTGTGAAAACTATTTCATTCGTATCATTCGCGTTAATAAATTTTCTTACTACTTCCCGAGATTCTTCATATTCTAAATCTACTTTATACGAAATATCATAATCTCCCCGATGAGCATTAGCTGTATAATTTTGATAATAATCATTCATTTTATCTAAAACAGCTTGAGGTTTAAAACTAGTTGCCCCATTATCAAAATATATTATATCTTGTTTAAACATCGGAAAATCTTCTCTATTCATAATACTCCTTTCTTATTAATTCAGTTATTTTTTTATCAAAAATATTATATAGTAATCCTTCTTTAATTAATTTTTTAGCATTTTCCTCATTTATACCTTTACTTTGTAAATAACTTAAATTATCTTGATCAATATTTAAAATACTAATAAAATGGTTCGCTGAAACATCTAATGTATCTACTTCAATATTAGGGTCTATTTCAATTATTCCTTTTTCAATTATAGCCTTGGCATTTTGAATTAATTCATTATTAGTTGTTCCGCTTTTTACTTTACTCAATAAATTAATATGAATATTAAATTTAGAAATACATCTGATAATAATTTCACACTTGTTATTATTACCAGTTATATAATTTTTTATTTCTTCACTAACATCTGCTTCATTAATAAAACTTTCAATAATTTTTAAAGTACTATTATTTTGCTGCTTGGTAATAATTTTACTATTAAATTTTTTTTTCAAAGAAAAGAAATTAATTGTAACCATGGCATTATCTTCTAAAAAGATTTCTAATTCTTGATTAAAATCAAAAACAGTTAAAACACATTGACCTGATAAAGTTAATTTTAAAGGATTATCAATAACTACTATTCCTACATAATCATTCAATTCATAAGCATTACTATTTATATGTATTATATTCATGTTTCATCTTGTCCAGACATATCATTTGTCCAAGTAAAACCACTTTTCTCAATTTTTTCCGCAAGAGATGCATCCCCTGTTTCTACAATCATTCCATTATTTAAAATATGGACAAAATCAGGCTTTATTTTACTTAAGATTGCTGGATGATGGGTTATTAATAAGATTGCCGGTTTATATAAATTATAATATTCATTTAAAGAATTAAACACATCTTTTAAAGAATCTATATCCAGTCCTGAGTCAATTTCATCTAAAATAATAAAATTAGGTTTTAACATCCATAAATGAATTAATTCATTTTTTTTTCGCTCTCCACCACTCATTCCTAAATTAATTTCTCGGTGAATAAATTCAGTTGATAAATTTAATTTTTGGCATAACTCTTCTAATTTTTGATTAAATTCAAAAACATTAACCGGCCCTTTTTCCCCGAGTGCCGCTCGTAACATTTGAGCATTCGTCACACCTTCTACCGCGATTGGATTTTGATTTAATAAAAATATCCCCATTTTAGCTATTTCATCTGTGCTGGCCTTAGTTAAATCCAGATTTTGATAAAAACAGGTTCCTTTATTTATAACATAGTCATCATTGTTCATCAATATTTTTGCAATGGTACTTTTTCCTACTCCATTCGGACCCATTAAAGCATGAATTTCTCCATCTTTTATCTTTAAATTTAAATTATTTATTATTACTTTATCCTTAACAGATACAGTTAAATTTTTAATTTCCAACATAAAATCACCAATATTATCTTATCATAATTAGCTGAAATTTAATAGTTGTTATCCCCCTAAAGCAATATCTAATATCATCATAATTGTAAAACCAATTATCGTAAATAAAGTAATTAAGCGTTTGTTTTGATTAGTTTGACTTTCAGGAATTAATTCACTAACAACGGCATAAATCATCGCTCCCGCTGAAAAGGCTAAGAAATAAGGTAATATATTTTGAACTTTTAAAACTAATAAACAACCAATTAAACCCGCGATTGGCTCCACAATACCTGATAAATTACCAATTAAAAATGATTTGAACGGTGTATATCCTTCTCTTCTTAAGGGAAGGCTGACCGCTGCTCCTTCGGGAAAATTTTGGATTCCAATCCCCAATGCCAGCATAATTGCTCCAACTAAAAGCGCATGAGTTTGTTCAAACGCTAATGATCCAAAAGCCACGCCGATACACAAGCCTTCAGGGATATTATGAAGAGTTATGGAAAAAAACAACATAAAGCTTCTTTTAATGCCTGAATTTTTTTCTTTATTTTTACTTTTTTTATTCAAATATTTACTAAAAGCATAATCTCCCCAGTAAAGAGCCAAACCGCCACTAAAAAAACCTAAAAATAAAACCAGCCAAGGTATCATTCCCATTTTTTCCGCAATATCAATCGCAGGATTCAAAAGTGACCAAAATGAAGCTGCCAACATTACCCCTGCTGCTAATGCCAACATTGCGTCTAAAATAGTTTTATTGACCTTTTTAAAAAAGAAAACTAAAGAGGATCCTAAAATTGTTATCCCCCAAGTCATAAAGGTTGCAATTAAAGTTTGATAATAAACGGGCAAGTCTGCAAAAAAATCAAACATGTTTTTCACCTACCTTTAATATAAGCAATTAAAAAAATTTAGTTTGGGCAAATTTTCAAAAAATAGTTTACAAAAATAGTTTAATGTTTTATAGTTAATGTAGGGTGGTTATAAAAATGAAGTTAATGATACAAAATTTAATTGAAAAAAACACAGAAGATTTATCCTTAAATGATATTAAAAAACAATTAGAAACAATTAATTATACTTTTAAAGATGAATTAAATATGATTTTAAAAGGCTTAGAATTAGAAAATATCAAATATGTTCATAATATACGTAATAAGAACATTAAGTTAATTTCTAATTTTTTTCTTGCCAGTATAGAAAATGGCATAGCTACTTTTAAATCATATGATCGGCATAAATTAGAAAAATATTTAAACGAATTGGAAAAACAAGGAATAATATATTGTGACCAAGATAAAAATAAGTATCGTAAAATGCCGGATAATTATTGTGTAGTGGAAGTAAAATCTAGTAAAAAAGGAATATTATATTGTGAATTGAATGAAGAAAAATATTATTTATCATCAGATGATTTTAAGCATGTTTTATTATTTGATTTGATTATAGTTAAAAAAAATAAAAATAATATTAAATTTGATAAAATAATTAATCGAAATGAAAGTAAAATAGTTGGCGAGATTACTATTGTTGATGCTCAAAAAACAATTATTCCCTTTAATATGGACAAAGATTATCCATTTATAGTTAAAAAACAAAACTTAAAAACTTATGTTGAGGGTGACCGTATTTTAATAGAATTAGAAACTGAGATGCAGGATGGTTATTTTAATGGTAAAGTAGTTAAGTATCTTGGTAATAAAAAAGATATGAATCAAGATTTCATCTCAATATGTGCCTCTTATGGCTTTCGTTATGGATTTTCTAAGGAAACAAAAGAAGAATTAAAAGATATTCCTACCGAAATAATTCCTGAAGATTTAGATAATCGATTTGATTTAAGAAGTGAGGTAACCTACACAATTGATGGAATTGATGCGATGGATTTAGATGATGCCATATCAGTTCAAAGAACAAAAAAAGGCGGATATATTTTAAAAGTACATATTGCCCATGTTTCTCATTACATTAAATATGATAGCGCTATTTTTCAAGATGCTTTAATAAACACTACCAGTATTTATACTCCCGGAGCTGTAAATCCAATGTTTCCCCATCAAATTTCAAGCGGTATTTGTTCACTTCAAGAAAAGCAAGATCGCTTAGTAAGAACCGTCGAAATTGAATATGATAAATTTGGTAATCGAATTGATTTTATTATTTATCCGGCAATTATCAATTCACAGAAAAAAATGTGCTATGATAATGTAAATTTATATTTTGAAAAAGATATTGTTTCGCCTGGTTATGAGCCATTTACTGAAGATTTAGATATTGCTTTAAATTTGTCTGAAAGACTAAGTTCTAAAAAATTCCACAGAGGATATATTGGATTTGAAAATGATGAAGTTGTTTTTTCTTTAGATGAAGATGGAAATCCTATTGCAATGAATTTAAAAGAACGCGGAAAAGCTCAAGAATTAATTGAAAACTTTATGATAGAAGCTAATGAGTGCGTGGCAATTCATGCTGGGACTTTGCCTTTTCCCTATCGTAATAATGGGTTTCCCAGCCAAGAAAAATTAAAATTTGCCTTAAAAGGCCTAAAAAATATGGGTATTAAAATTCCTGAAATTGAAAAATTAAATAATCACCATGTTTTGCAAAAAATATTAATGGATGCATCATCTCAAGAGAATTCCATAATTATTTTAAGAATGATTTTATTTTCTTTACAAAAAGCATATTACAGTCCAAATAATATTGGACATTTTGGCCTAGCATTAGATAATTATACTCATTTTACATCTCCTGTCCGAAGAATAAATGACTACATGGTTCATTATTTAATAGATTTATATGAACAAGATAATTTAACTGATAAAAAACTTCATGAGATATATAAAATATTGGAAAGTATTTGTTTAAGAGCATCGAACAAAGAAAGAGATGCAGACTTAGTTAGTTATCAAACCGAAAAATTACAAATGGCCAAATATATGGAAAATAAAATTGGCGAAGAGTATGAAATGTTTATTTTAAAAATTCAACCAAATCATGTTGTTGTGACCGCTAAGGGTTTAATTGAAGGAAAAGTTTTATTAAGCGATTTCATTAATGATAGTGTCACTTATAACCATAATAAAAATTTTTTGAATAGTCATTCAGGATGGACTTATAAAATTGGTCATAAAGTTGCTGTCCAAGTAAAAGAAGTTTCTTTAATTGAACCAAATGTATATTTTTATATAACAGATTGTTTTACAAAAAATGAATCAAAAGAAGCCCGTCATGCAAAAAGAAGAAGAAAGAAGAAGAATCAATAATTAAATTGCTATTTTAAATGACTTCTTCTAAATAACTGTCCATAAAAGAATATAAATAAATTAAAACTTTTTTATTACTAATACTTGAAATATATTTTTTATAACCATTTAACTGATTATTGTAATCATTATTTTTAATATTTTTTAATTTATAATCAATAATAATAAATTCAGTTTCTTTTTCAATTAATAAATCAATTATTCCATGAAATTTTTCATTATTATCATAAAATATAAATTCATATTCTTTATAAATTTGTATATGATCTTTCAATATTTCTAAATTTAGAAATTTGTTTATATAATCAATATAATTGGAATTTATATTTTCATAATTGGGATTTTTAAAATCCAAGTATTCTAAAATATGATGAATATTTGTACCCAGTTCCATTTTTTTCTTAGTTGCAGAATCAAAAAATACATTTTGTTTTAAAGAAAGTTTTGTATTATTTTCAATATCTTCGTTAATATTTAATTCAGTAACATTTATTTTTTCTCCAGCCTTTATGTTTATGTTATCAAAAATGTTTATTGCTTTTAAATAATTATATTTTTTGGTTAAACCAATTTCTTCAATATCAACATTTTTAATGTAATTTAAAACTGGTTTATTAATGGAAATTAAGATATCTCGAAAAGACCGGTATTTTTGCCGATCAAGATAATCAATTAAACCAAATTCAGGAGTAAAATCCAAATCATTGCTTAAACTAGTAACAAAAATCATTTTTTCCTTTGCCCTTGTTAAAGCTACATAAAATAAACGAATTTTTTCTGATATCTCTTCTTTTAAGTAATAATCTTTTAAAATATCTTTTAAAAACAAATTTTCTAAACATTCTTTTTTAACTGGTAAAATAATTCCAAAATCTTTATTAAAATTAAATTTACCATTTAATTCCCTTAAATTGAATTTTTCATATAAACCTGAAAAATAAACAACTGGAAATTCTAAACCTTTCGCGCCATGAATTGTCATCAAAGTAACTCCTTCATTTCCTTTACTCAATTTATATTTAATATCTTCTTTACCGCTTATTACCTTTTCTAAAAACAAAATGAATTCATCCAGAGAATAAATGTCTGAACTAGAACTAGCTAAATTAAGTAAATATTCTAAAACAATATTATGATTTTTAATATCGCCAATTCTAATTAATTTTTCATAAAAATTAAATTTATCTAGAACTTCATTTAAAATATCATAAATATTTTTTTCTTCTAAATTTAAACTAATTGATGAACATAATTGGAAAATTTCCGTTTGATAATATAAATTATTTGTTTGAATATCAAATAAATCTCCATCAGTTAAATCAAATAAATAACTTCTTCCAATAGATAAAAAAGAATATTTAAAACTAACATCAAATTCTTTTTGATAAATTTTATTAATTAAATTTAATATATTTTTAATTATTTTAACATTAATAGAATCCTTAATAGATTCTTCTTTATGAATAAAAAGCGGAATATTAAGATATCCAAATATTTTTTTATATAAATTAAAGTTTTTGCTTCGATCCATTAAAATAGCAAAATCACTATATTTAATTTCTCTTTTAATTTTATTATCTTTATCAAATATTAAAGATTTTTGATTTATTTTATTTTTTATATCATGAGCTATTATAAATATTTCTATTTCTTCTTTTGTAAAATTTTTAACATCTTCCATATTATAATTTAATATTTCCAAATTGTAATCTTGATTAGTAATACCTTCATCATTATAAGCAATATTTCCAAAAATTAAGTTATGTTCTAAACGATAATTCGCACCCCCTAAAAAATCATCCATTAAATAATTAAAGATTAAATTTATATTATTAAGAACTTCTTTTCGGGAACGAAAATTTTTATTTAAATCAATTCTTTTACCCTTAATTTCTTTTTGATAATCACTAAATTTAAATTTAAAAATATTGGGATTGGCATTTCTAAAACGATAAATAGATTGTTTAATATCTCCAACCATATAAATGTTGTTCTTAGAAAATAAATTAATAAATAATTCTTGAATATCTGAAGTATCTTGATATTCATCAATCAAAATTTCATTAAATTTATTTTGATAGCTTAATTTAATATCTTCATTTTCCCTTAAAATATCAATTGCTAATTTAGCAATATCTAAAAAGTCATATAGTCCTTCTTTAGATTTAACATTTTCTAAATTTTCATCATATTCTTTTACTATCCTAATTATTGTTAACACATTATTTTTTAAAGATAAATAATTTTCTTTTAATTCATCAATTGAAGTATATTTGCATAAATCTTTTAAAATTTTTAATTCATCAGCTAATTTTTCTTTAAGAGTTTTTAATTGGAAACTCGAATATCTTGGTAAATTAGGTAATCTAATATTAGAGTATACTTTAATTTCTTCATATTTTGAAGTTTGAAATAAGGAATTAAAATTTAACATAGAAAAATAAGCTTCATCTGCAAAATTAATATCATCAACTATTTTTTTGAGATTATTAATGGTTTTATTAATTATTTTTAGATATTCATCAATCATTTTATCAATAAATTTTGTTGCAAAAAAATTATTAACAAAATCATTTAAATAACCTTTTTTATTATAAATTAAATTAATAGACTCATGTGTATTTTTAATAAATAATTTTATTTCATTATCATTTTTTAAAGCATAATCTTTAACTAAATTAGTAAAATCTTTATCTCCATATTCGTAATAATGATTAAATAAATCATCTAAAATCTGATCCTTTTTTAGGGATAAAATACTTTCTTCACTTATACCAATATTTTTAGCTAAGTTTTTTTTATAATGATACTTTCTGACTACAGCAAGACAAAAAGCATCAAAAGTAGTAATATAAGCAGAATTTATTTTTTCATATTCTTTTTTTAATTCAGGATATTTTTTAATTTTATTTCTAATTCTTACTTTCATTTCTTCGGCAGCAGCATTTGTAAAAGTTAAAATCAGTAAATTATCAATACTAACTCCATTTTTCAATTTTCTTATTACTCTTTCACTTAATACTGCTGTTTTTCCTGAACCGGCTCCAGCACTAACTAAAACATTTTTTCCTTCATAATTAATAGCTAGATTTTGTTCTTCTGTAAAAAACATTTATTCCACCTCTTTTAATAAATCTTTTATCTTGGTATATTCTAAATCTACAATATCTTCTTCTTTTTTATAGCAAAGGTCACTAAATAAACAATACTTACAGCTAATAAGTTTATCATTTATTCGTTTAGGATTAATTTCAAAATCCCAATCTTGAATTTTTTTGCCTGCTTCATCTATTTTTTGTTCAATAATTTCATTAATTTTATCCATCTCTTCTCTGTTTAATAGTTTAGCATAAGCATAAAAACCATTTTGCGTTTTTTTAAGACTTTTAATTATTTGGGAATTTTCATAACTATTATCAACTAAGCTTAAAACAGTTTCATCATTTAAAGAAAAACCTTCCCATCTAAGAGCTTTTTTCTTATCCTTATCTTCAGTATCTATCTTAGGGTTATTTAATATTTTTTGAAAATAAAAACCCCCTACTTCAACATTAGGAAAATAATTTTTTAATAAATAAATATAACTAGGCAACTGTAAATTAAGTCCATAATTAATATTATCAATATTAGTTTCTAAATCTCCAGTTTTATAATCAATTATTATAGCAATAATTTTATTATCTAATTGGGTATAAATTATTTTATCAATTATTCCATAAAATATAGTATCTTCTTTTTCTACTTTTATAGATTTTTCAGTTAAAACATTTTTTAAAGAACTATATTCTTCCATTTCTTTTATGGTTTTAATAATAAATTTTAGTTCATCTTTTAATAAATTCACAAAAAAAGCAACTTTAAAATCAATTTTAATTTCTTTTAAATAATTATTATATTCTTCTTCAAAATTAAAATTCTCATTATATATTTTAGATAAAATATGATGAAATAAATTTCCCGTGATTAAAGAAATAGTATCTTCTTTAATTTCTAATTTTAAAATTCTTTTAATGTAATATTTAAAACTACAATTAAAATAGTCATTAACACTTGAGTATGATAAATTAATTTTGTTATTAAATACTTTTAAATACTTATCCTTATTCATCAGTTTGAAATTATTTTGATAACTTTGATAATTAATTTTAGGATAATTATATAATAATTTTTCTAAATCTTTAGAGAGTTCATTATATTTAATAAAATCATCTATTTTTAAAGCTAAAGTTAATTTATTATATAAATGAGAATAATTATAAATGGTCTTTTCATCTGGATTCTTAAGAACTTTTAAATTCATGTCCTGAATTAAATATGAAGGCAAAAAAGTATTAAAAGATGATTGCAGTTTATAAGTTATTGTTAATTTTTTAGTATTTTTAAATATTTTCTCAAATGTTTTCACATTATTAATATTTTTTTCTAAACTGGTAAAAAGACCAAATTCTTTTTTTTCTAAATCACTAAAAAAATCCTCGTCTTTATACGTTTTTGGGACAATTCCATCATTAAATCCTAAAATAAAATAATAATTATCATCGCTTCTTACATCATTTAAATCAAGACATTCAACCGCATCTTTATATTTAAAATTTTTCATTTTCAGGGTTTTTAATTCTTGAATAATAATTTCTATCTTAGTATCATCAAGAACGCTTAAATCAAATTCATTTAATAAATCCACAATTTGATTATAAACTTCTTTTTTAGAAATTACCGCTAAAGCTTTAGTAATAGATTTTTCTTGTTTTAAACATTTAATAAATTTTTGACAAGTATAAGTCTTATAAATAGTTGAATTACTTTCTAAATTAAGTGGAATTTGATAAAAAGAAAATATTTTTTTAAAAATATCAAAATAATCGTTTGTTACATTTACTAATTTAATATTATTTATATTAATAGTCTTTAATAAATTTCTTAAATTTATCGCCACAAAATTCACTTCATCTTCCATTGTTTGAAATTCAAAAACTTCATGATTATAATTACTTTCAATATCTTTTTTATACGTAATTTGCTTATCTTTTAATAAAGTTAATATATAGGGATCAATAAATTCATTAATTACTAAAATACTTTGAAAACTATTTTGAAAAAAAGGATTAATTTGAATTAAATTATTTTCGATTAAATCTTGATAATAATTATCTAAAAAATAAATATTATCTAAATAAACTTGAGTAGTATTATATGTCCAATTATATTTATTCATCAAAAAATAAATGCTATCCTTTAAAATTCGTCCAAATAAATTTTCTTTGATTTCCTTTAAAGTCATAATTTTAGTTTTTAGCATTTTCTTTTCAGAACTTATTTCTTTTAATATTTCTTCCTTTAAATAATTATTAGTTATAATTAAATCAAATTTATTATAATTCATTTTTTACACCTAATTATATTTTAACATGGATATTTTTAGTTGTATATCAGTAAAGAAAATAATTTAGTTTCTTAATTTTACACCTAATGTTTATCATGATATAATTTTATTTGAGGAGATTTATGGAAAAAGTATCTAAAGTTAAAGACGATTTAAATTTTAAAAAACTTTTTTTGGTGTTTTTATTCGGATCTATTTTAGGATATTTATGGGAAGGGATATATCGCATAATTCGTTTAGTAATTGCTAGTCAACCAATTGAGTGGCGACATTACAAAGGCTTAATATATGGCCCTTTTAATCCAGTTTATGGAATTGGAGCAGTTATTTTAACATTGTGCTTAACCAGAAAAAAAATGCCTTCCCCAAAAATATTTATTTACGCATTTTTTTTAGGGGGAATAATTGAATATGTTTTGAGCTTGTTTCAAGAATTAATTTTTGGAACTATGTCATGGAATTATCAAAACCAATTCTTAAACATTCATGGTCGAACTACTTTAATTTACATGCTAGCATGGGGTGGTTTAGGTTTATTATACGTTCATTATGTTTATCCATTTTTTAATAAACTTATTAAAAAAATACCCTCTAAAATCGAAAAATATTTATATGTTTTTTTATTAGTTTTTCTTATTTTTAATATTATTATTTCAACTTTAGCAGTTTATCGTCAAAGCGAAAGAAGAAATAATATTCCACCAAGAAATAAGATCGAATTTTATATCGATCAAAAATATAATGATGAGGTATTAAAAAAGCATTTTAGAAATTTAAAATGGGTAAAATAAGTTAATCAATATTTCATTCCCATTTCCAATCAGTTATTTCAGGCATGTCTTCGCCTTTTTCTTTGATATATTTTTTATGTTTTTTCAACATTTTATTAATATAATCCTCTAACTGCTTATTTTCTTTTTTAGTATATTTTAAAACATCTAAAATAATATGATATCGGTCAATATGATTCTGAACCCGCATATCAAATGGTGTAGTAATAGTTCCTTCTTCTATATACCCGCGAACATGCATTTCTTTATTAGTTCGGTTATATGTTAGCTGATGAATTAAATGAGAGTAACCGTGAAAGACAAATATAATTGGCTTGTTTTTAGTAAAAATCATATCATAATTTTTATCAGTTAAACCATGTGGATGCTTTTTATTAGATTCTAATTTAAATAAATCAATAACGTTGATTACCCTGATTTTTAATTTAGGCATTTCTTTTTTTAAAATTAAAACTGCCGCTAAAACTTCTAGCGTAGGAGTATCGCCTGCACAAGTCAAAATAATATCTGGATTTTTACCATCATTTGTACTGGCCCATTTCCAAATGTCAATTCCTTTTGTGCAATGTTTTATCGTATCTTTCATTGATAACCACTGCATCTTTGGGTGTTTACTAGCAACAACTACATTGATATAATCTTTCGTTTGCAAAATATGATCAACTGAACAAATTAAAGAATTAGCATCATATGGCAAGTAAATCCTTACTGTATCAGCTTTTTTAGTCGCTACATGGTTTAAAAAACCAGGTTCCTGATGTGTATAGCCATTATGATCCTGTTGCCAAATATGACTAGTTAAAATATAGTTAAGCGAACTAATCGGCTGACGCCAAGGAAGCTCCCGTGTTACTTTTAACCATTTTGCGTGCTGACTAGTCATGGAATCTACAATTCTTACAAAAGCTTCATAAGAGTGAATTAAACCATGTCTTCCCGTAAGTAAATAGCCTTCTAAAGCACCTTGACAAACATGTTCGGATAAAAATCCATCTAAAATACGCCCATCAGCACTCAGCATCTCATCTTCTTTAAACTTTTTTAATAACCAGGTTTTATTTTCAGTTTCAAAAATATGAGTTAAACGATTAGAAACAGCTTCATCTGGACCAAAAATTCGAAAATTTTCATTAACTCGATTCAACTTAAAAACATCTTTTAAATATTTTCCTAATTCCAGCATATCTTGAGCAACTATTTCTCCCGGTTTATTAATTTTTATACCGTAATCCTTAAAATCAGGTAATTTTAAATCTTTTAATAATAAACCGCCATTTGTAGCTGGATTAAGTCCCATTAATCTTTTTTTAGCAGGATTTAAATTTTTTATTTCTTTTTTTGGCTTTCCACTAGAATCAAATAATTCTTCTGGCTTGTAACTTTTTAACCAACTTTCTAATAATTTCAAACTATTCTCATTGCGAACTTGGAAAGGTATTTGATGAGCTTTATACGTTCCCACTACTTCTTTAGGCCCAGTCATTCCTTTTGGGGTATCTAATATTATTAATGGCCAATACAAATTTTTAAATTTTTTATAATTTTCTTTGATATAATTAATATCCCGAACGGCAGCATCAAAAGCTTCCGCCAATCGCCGATGTAATTTAAAAACATTCTTTTCGTTTACATAATAAGGATAATAACCCATTCCTTTAAAATAATCATGTAAATCATTTTTACTTATTCTGGATAATATAGCCGGATTATTAATTTTAAAACCATTTAAATTCAGTATCGGTAAAATTACTCCATCTTTTTCCGGATTAATAAATTTATTTAAAAACCAGGAAGTAGCCAATGGTCCGGTTTCCGCTTCACCATCTCCCACCACCGTCGCAGCAATTAAAGTAGGATTATCTAAAATCGCTCCATAAGCATGCGCAAGAGAATAACCTAGTTCTCCTCCTTCGTGAATACTTCCAGGCGTTTCTGGCGCAGCATGACTGGAAATCCCCCCCGGAAAACTAAAACTTTTAAACAATTTTTGCATTCCTATTTCATCTTGGGTTATTTCCGGATATATTTCAGTATAACTTCCTTCTAAATATGTTCCCGCAACTGGAGCGTTGCCGCCATGTCCTGGTCCAGAAATATATAACATATTTAAATCATACTTTCTTATTATTCTATTTAAATGAGTATATATTAAATTTTGACTTGGTACAGTTCCCCAATGACCAACCACATTAGGTTTAACGTCTTTTAATTCTAAAGGTCTTTTTAATAATGGATTATCCATTAAATATAATTGACCCACCGCCAAATAATTTAAGGCATTCCAATAATTATTTATTAATTTTATTTCATCTTTTCTCATTTTTTAACATTAACCTCTTTCTATAATTCAATAATAGTATAACACAAAATTAAGAAACAAAAATTAATATTTTTTGTTAAATTTAAAAATATCATTGTTTTTTTCATAAAATATAATTTAAAATCAAGTTCTATAATTTACTCTGTAAAAATTTATTCTTAATTTTATCAAATATCTTTAAGTTACTAAAAAAGTAAAAATTAACTATTGAAATAACAAAAGCTATTAATACATCATATATAACATGTTGTTTAACAAATAATGTTGATAAAATAATTAAAGTATTTATGGTAACTGTTGTAAATTTTGTTTTTAAAGACATATTTTTACTATTTAAAATGCTAAATATAATAATAAAACATATTAAACAATGGCCCGAAGGAAAACAATTTACTGGTGTATCACTTTTAAAGACAACATATAATATAAATGTAGTTAAACTATTAAAAGAATCCACAATGGGACGTTCAATCATTGTTGGATAAAAAATAAAAATACAGTGTTTAACGATTAAAGATAACACTAAAGCAATTAATGTTTTTATGTAATTCTTTTCGTCAGCTTTATAAAGAAAATACAAACAAATTATAACAAAGGGATACCAAATTACATAAAAATAAATAAATTGTGGCCAAAAAGGAATAAAATTATCTAAAGAAGAACCAATTAAATTATAATCTGAAATAAATAGTTTATTAAAAAAATAAAGAAAGGCATTTATAAAAAGAATAATGCCGGTTGTTAATAAATATAGATTATGTTTTTTTATATTTTTCATTTGTTTATTATAACAAGAAAAAAATTAAATTACTATTATTACTAATGGGAAATTTATGATATAATTTTTAAAGTGGTGATAATTTGAAATTTTTTTTAAGCATAAATGATAAATTTTTTGAAAATAATGTCCATTTTTTTATTCAAAAATTAAAATTATACGATAAAAATAATTATGTTTCTGGATTTGAAATATGTTTTGATTTTAATGATACAATTCATCATGAATTTATTGAAGGCCTTATCTCATATTGTAAAAAAGATCATTATATAATTCAATTTCATGGAAATAGTTCTTATGAATTAAAAAAACAATATGCATACTTAAACTTTATAAATGAAATATCTAATAAATTAGGTTATAAAATTAATATAGTTTTACACCCTATTGTATTAGAAACAGAACAGAAATCGCTGGAAGCAACTAATATATATTTTTCTAATGTTTTAAATTATATTTATAATAATAATTTAAATATTAATATTTCTATTGAAAATTTAACTTCTAAAAATAAAAATCATGTTTTATCTCCTGAATTTTTAGAACCAATTTTAGCAAACAATTTAGATTTATATTACACGTATGATTTAGGTCATGAATTTATTGAATACGGAAATATAATAAACTTAAATGATATAGTAAAAAAAAGATTAATTAATGTTCATCTTCATACTTTTAATAATAATTTTGATCATTTGCCCATTTTAAATATTTCTAAAAATAAAGATAAATGGTTAAAAGCCATATTATATTTGAAAAATATTAATTATAAAGGACCACTTGTTTTAGAATATGATTTTTATCTAATGGGTCAAAATTATGAAGAAAGATTATTAAATTATATTAATAGTATATATTTTCTAAATGATTATATTAAATAAAACAAAGAAAAAATTCTCTATCAGCTAAAGAATTTTCTTTTATTTTGCCAAATCCCATAAAACAATCTATGGTGTTTTTTAAATGCTTCGAATGAAAATGTTTTTTAGAACATTTCTATAAATTGCATTTTCTAATATATAATTTTTTCATAAAGCAGATTAGTTTTGATTATTAAATAAGCTATTAAAATTATCATTTACAAAATTAGCATCTTTTATTTTATTAGTAACATATTTATTAAAGTTACTTTCATTTATTTTATTATTTATAATTAATTTATTAAAAGAATCATATTTTGAAATAACATCTTTTTTATTAATTTTGTAACTTGTTTTGGAAAAATTATAAGTTATATATTCTGCATTATCAATTAATATAAATGTACTAATTGCATTATAAATTAGACTTTTTTTAACAAATAATTCATCTTTACTATCCTCGTTTATATAAGATTCACTATTATTATAATTAATAATAATTCCTAAATTAATAGAATCCAACTCAAAATTAAATCTATATTGTGATAAAAGTAGTGAATTATATAAATTAACAGTATTACTATTGTTACCTAGATATTTATTTTTATATTTTAATAGTTTTGATATTTCGCTTTTGTTTGGATCAAAAGGGTTAATACATATTTCTTTATCTTTTGAAAAATCCACCTCGTAATATTCGCTTGCGGTATCAACATTACACCTATTCACGTTATAAAATGGGGTTTTATAAATAATGCCATCACTGCCTGTTTCTATCAAATAAGTAAATATTGGTGCTTTACCATTCGTTACATTACTGTAGTCCATTAACTGTAATATTCCAAAAGCACTTATAAAGAATATAATACAAGCAATAATTTTATAGTTTTTTCTTAATCTATAAACACCGAAACTAATAATTAAAAGTGAAAATATAGTTCCCCACATTGTCATACCAATTGAATTAACAAATAACAATGAAAATACAAGTAGTCCAATACCTAATCCTGTAATCAAAGTATTTATTTTATTTTTCTTAATTTCTTCGGTAGAATAATCAATGGTGTTAATAACATTTTCTTCAAACTTTTCTTGGCAGTCCTCTTTATTAATTATTTCACCACTTAATAATTCATTAATGCTGATACCTAATTCTTTGCTTAATGGTTTCAAAAGTGATAAATCTGGCATATAATTTCCATTTTCCCAACGAGAAATTGTTTTATCAGTAACACCTAATTT
>CAYOJY010000014.1:0-19644 GCA_964404455.1 uncultured Muribaculaceae bacterium
ATATTAAATACATTACCTGGTTTAAGTTATGTCACAGTAGGAAGTGTCTCAGGATTTGATATAACCGAATATAATGACTTAATAAGAATATCAGAGGCTCAGACAATAAGTACAACATCATCAACAACTGGAACAACCCAGGAATGGCAAGCAACAATAACGTTTGTAAACTTAGACAGTGACCAAGCAAATAATCAAGGAAAAACATTTTCTGGTCAATTAAAACTACAAAAAGAAGAAATACCAAGCACATAGCAGATACAATATTTTGTAATGTAGAAGTATATTATTCAGGAATAGGAATAGGAACTGGTCAAACATTTTTTAGAGCTAATAATAGAGGCTCTCCAACATTGAGTGGGGAGTTTTTTAATGCCTTTATTAATTTGAGTATTTTTTTAAAATAAAAAAATTTTATATAATTTTTTCTAAACGATAAAAATTTAAAGAAGGTTTATTAAAAATTCTCAATTTATATTTTTCCGTGCCTAAACCATTTGATACATATAAATCACTATTATTATATTTATAATAACCATTCACAAAAACTTTAGCGCCATCTTTTTTTATTAAAGGATCTATAAAAGGAAATGAGATATAGCCTCCTAAGGAGTGTCCTGCTAAAAAGATGTTGCTATTTAAGTTAATATTAATAATTAAATCTGGTTGATGAAGTAACGAAATATGAAAAATTGGCTCTATACTTTCATCATCTTCCGTTATTTCTAACATATTGGTAACGCCAGTTATTTTTATCGGGTTAGAATCTTTATAAAATAATAATGTAGATTTATTATCTAAAAGAATAAATTCACTTTCTTGCATAATGTTATTATATAATTCTTTTTGAACTATATCATTATCGCCATAAATTGAATACTTATATAAATTTGGATTGATATTTTTTAATTGAGCGATTATTTTTTTTATCTCATCTTGAGAAATTTTGGTTTTTCGATCTATCAAATCCCCTGTAAAAACAACAATATCAGGATTTAAATCATTAATTTCTTGAACAATATTTTTCAAATCCTCAATATCTGTAGTGTTAGGATATAAAAAATCAGAAAATTGAACAATTTTAAATCCATCAAAAGAATCGGGTAAATTATTAACTTCAATATTATATTCATGAATTAATAATCCCTTGGGGCCAATATACCTAGCATAAAGTAAAATAATAAAAATAATTAATAATAAAATAAAAGCAAATTTTCTCATAGAACCACCTTAGAAATTAAGATTAAAAAAATAACTACTGAATTATGAATTATATGTAAAATAATAGAAGTCCATATATTATTAGTTTTTATATAAGAAAGGGCAAAAGCATAACCAACAATTGTATAAGGTATAATAAATAAAAATTCATTTAAATTAAAATTCATAACGTGTAAAAAGCCAAATAATAAAGATGTGAAAATAGCATATAACGTAGGATTGGAAAAAGCTTTTCTAAAACCTAGTCTAAAGCAAATTTCTTCACAAAATGGACCGAAAAAACACATAGAAAAAACAGCATATAATGTTACGGAATCAAGCATTTGTCTATTAATTTCCTCGTTCGCGGCTATATTTCCTTGAAAATAAACTAAAATATTGTTAATTATAAACATTAATATATAGGCAAGTAACCAATATCTAATACCGATATTTAAAAATTCTTTTTTAAAATTTTTAAGGTCATTAATTAATGTTTTATGATAAATTATCCCCAAAACAATCGAAACTAAAAGTAAAGGAATTAATAATAATAAATTATTTAAATAATAGTTGTTGGTAGTATAATCAAAAAAGTTATTAAATAAAAATAGCAAAAAAATATATAAAAATATTGTGAAAAAACCTAAGCTGCCATATTTTAATTTTTTCATGCATTAACCACCTTTATAACTGTTATTACTATATCATATAATTCGGAATTCTTCAATTTGCAAGAAGAAAAAACTAGATAAAATATTATTTATTTTAATACTTTTTAAAAAAACATTTCACCAGATAACTTATTATTATAATTTAATCACAACAACCATTATTTTAAGTTAATCAAATTGTGTTATTTTAAAAAACATGGTATTCTTTTAATAGTTAAGGAAGTTTTGTAATGAAAAAAGAAAAAGAAAACTCTATAAATTTGTCAAAATATTTAAGCATGACAGATAATATGATGAGTATTTTTAATGATATTGGATATGGGAACGAAAACATTTCCCAAGACTTTAATGAATTTTGCAATGACTATTTACGCATTGTTCATAAAAAATCTGATGGTAAATATAATCTTAAAGGCGGTTATCAAAAAGAAAATAAAATCATGACTGATGGAAATATTAATATTAACTTTGAAAAAGAAGATTTAACAGTCGATATTACAAATTCAACTTGGGTATTAACTGTAAAATATGAAGAATTGACAACTTCTTCAAAGAAATCTTACATTGCAGTCGAAACATCTCTGGTTACTCAAGAAGAAGATAAAGAAAGCTTATATTGGTCTTTAGTTGAAGATAATTGGGAAAAGGCTCAAGTGTTTAGCGATTTAAGTTTAATTTTAAAGAAAATAAAAGAGCTTGACCCAATGCCCCAAAAAAACGATAACTTAAAATTAACAAATTTAGATATTTATGAAATTATTATTTTAGCTTTTTCGGAATGTTATCTAAAAAATTTAATTTATAATTGTCTTTTTGAAGAACAATTGAAATTGATAAAAAAAATAAAAGATTTGTATCCCCAAATTGATATAAATTATTTATTAAAACAAATTCTTGAAAAAGCAAAAATCAATGAATCAAATACTAGAAAAAGATGTAAAAACTAAGGAACTAATTAAAATAATAATATGATTATATCAGTTTTTTGGGTGGAAGCGTTTTTTATTAATCCAAAAAAGTAAAATTCGGCTAAAAAACAAGCATAAAATTTTGTGATAATCAACGAAGTTATAAGTTGTTTTTATGCTTAAAATATGTTATTATTATATGAAAGAAGGAAGGGTAGCTAATGAAAAAAATTATTTTATTTATTATTTTATTAATAATGCCTATTATAGCTAATGCGACATCAAAGTGTTCATATGAAAAACAGGTGGAATTAGAAAGTAAAGCAAATTCAATAAAAACAAATTACGAAGAAAAAGAAGAAATTTTAAATTCAGATGAACATTATTTTCCTGATTATTTAACTGAAGAAGAGCGAAAAAATTATGTAGTAAAGTATAATTATTTTCTTTTAAATATTTTAAATCTAACGGATAGTTATTATATGGTAATTACAAATAACAACAATAGTGATTCAGTAACAATAAACTATAGTGACACAGATAACGGTAAATATATGTATCGTTGGGAAAACTTAAAAAAAGTAACGACATTTACTTTTTCGGTATTCACTTCTAGTAACACAGAATGTCCAGACGAAAAAATAAGAATATTTTATTTAACAACACCAAGATATAATGAGTTTTATAGTCGAGATATATGTGAAAATTATAAAAATGAAAGTATATGTCAAAAATATGTGACTTTTGGGGAAATAACAGATTCTAATTTTATGAGTAAAATAGATAATTTAAATAAAAAATCTATTGAAGATGGAAAAAAAGAAGAACCAAAAAGTTGGTATGATAACATAATAAATTTTATAGATAAAAATAAAGGTTGGTTTATTACTGGAGGAATATTAGTTGCAGTGGGGGTTGGAACTACTATTGTGATACAAAGAAAAAGGAGTAAAATATAATGAAAAAAATTAAATTATCATTAACCTTTCTTTTTGTATTTTTCTTAATGTTGAATAATGCAAATGCAGCAGAATTAAAAATAGGAACTCAAATTGGAGTTCAAGAAAGACTTGTCAGTACAGGATTAACTATTAATGGAAATCCCTATACTCAATCAGGATTTACTGTTGATTTTGATGGACAAAAACATGTGGGATATTGTATGGATCCTAATGCAGTGCCAACAGTTAACCCAGTTGTAAGAGATATTTTAGGTGGTGAAAGCAGAACTGTTTCAGCTAAAGTATATGATGCTGGTTTATTGACAATTTTAAAAGAGGGATATAATCCAACTAAATCATCATTAACTGTTACAAATGCTAATGGAACTTTTTCTGTTAGTGGCGAAGCTTTTTATGTAGCAACAAGCATTGCAGTTAGAGCTTATACAATCGGTTTTTGGGATTATGGAAAAGATAATAAAAATAATCCAACAACGGCATCAGCACATGCCAACTTAGCGGTATTATGGAATGAATGGATTCCGGCTGGAGATAAAGAAATTTTAAAAAATTATAATAATTTAGAATCATTATCTAAAAAATCTTGGTATAGATCAAATTACATCTTTGATTATCCCAGTGATGTAAGTAAAAATACTATTTATGTAGCCCAAAGTTTGTTTTATAAAGGACTAGAAAGCGCAGCGGCTTATGCTCGCGGTGATGTTAAAGAAGCCAAAATAAGTATCAACGCTAATGATACTGATGTTTCAATAAATGGTAATTTAAGAACTATGACAAGAACCATTGTAATAAAAACAAGTAATTTTGGTACCAATGGAGTTTTAAGAAGTGCAGATATAACTTTTTCTCCGAATGCTCATGTTAGCGTTACGGGAATATCTTATTATTATAATGGAATAAAAACAAATAATTTAAATGACATTAGTTTAAAAGACAATCCTGAATTAGAAATTGTGTTTAATATTCAAACAACAAATTCAGATTGTGATCCATTAACTTATACCCTTAAATATGCTTATCAAGATGACTCAATTAAAGTAACTGGAGCAATTTTGGATTCAGAAAAAGCCATTATTGATTCTTCAGGCAGTACATCACAAAGATATGTTTTTATGGTTCCCAGAAATAATGATGAAAATATCGAAAATGAAATTAAGGGAAGTGTCCAATTATGTTCAAATAATTGTGAAACTGAAATAACAGTCCCTAAAAAATGTACAGATTTAAAAAGTGGGGCTAATGCTGAGTGGGTTGAATCAAGTATTCAAGGGCCTACCAATATTACTAAATGTGTTATCGGGGAAAAAGTAAATGGTGAATGGTCAAATAAATATGACGATGCTAGTAATACTTATAAAGCAAATACTTGTAATAATACCCAAGACGAAGATAATGGAATTTCGAGAGTAGCAAGTAACAGTTATTGTGCTGTTTATTGTAAAGAAGATTATGCTTCAATTAAGTTTTCGGGCATTAAAACTATTAACAGTGGACGTTACTTTAAAATAGGGGCTAAAATTGAAGGAACTAAGACTTGCTATACTAGTAGAATTGATACTGAGCAATATCTTGACGATATAATTAAAATTCAACAAGACATGATTATAGCTTATGATTTGTGGTTAAATTACAAAGCAGCACTTCAAGATTTTGAAGACTACTCATTAGGATGTGGTTGTTGTGGTGGCACAAGAACCGGCTATAGAACAAGCGGTCAATATATGGGCGTAACGGCAAATACCCCAAATTATACTACTGGTTCCGTAACGTATAAAAATCAGAGTAAAAATCATTATAGTAGAAACGAATCAGGAACCTCTTGTTATTTGGGTTCATGTGAAGGAGAAGACTGCGATCCGCCATGTTTAGGAAGTTGTCAAGACGGTTATAATTTTGAACCACAATTAAACACTCTTTTGTTAGGTACTGCAAATAAATTAGCAACATTAAAACGTTCTTATGAAAAAATAGTAGCGAGTTATCAATCATGCAGTAGTTTAGAGTCTGATGGTTGGGAAAATGTCTTTGATTTTAATCAAATCATTAATTATGATTATGATGAAGACTACATTAATATGAAAACTTTAAGTGCAAAAGATAAACGATTAGAAGTTGTCAACCAAAAGGATAAAGATGTAGATAATTGGATATGTAATGGAGATTTAGCTAGCAATGATGCTGGTAAATATAATTCATGCAGTACATCGTTAGGTTATAAAACGGCATCTAGAAGTTATATGGTATGTACAGTTAGTGAAGGATGCAAAGCTGAAACAAAAGCTATATCAACAGCGCGTTATGTGAAAAAAACTTCAGAAAAATCCGCTACTTATGATACACCAAGAGTATTTTATACCGCATTTCCAAGCGGGAATATTGTAACAAAAAAAGATGCTAACAATAGTAAACTCCAAACTGAAGTTGTCGATGGTTTACCGGTTTCTTTAAAAACGGAAGTTGGGGCTCATAAATTTAAATATGAAATTAAAAATTTGGGAGAGTTTTATGATAATTGTAAAACTGGCCGCTTAGTAGGTGCAAAAAATTCAGTAGTAAATCAAAAAACCACCTCTAATAAATATAAATTTACTGGTGAATATATTTGTTATTACAAAGTAAATTGTCCAGAATGCACATTTATTTGTGAAAGTGATGATGGCGGTGAATGTAGCTGGGATATTCCTAATAAATGTAAAGATGGTGGATGTTGTGTAAATTGTATTTTTACAATAGATCGCTTACAATTATATTTTAGATCGATTAGTACAAATGTGTTTAATCCAAGTAAAAGGTCACTTGGATACAACTGGAATTATAATTTTAGTGTAAGTGATATTAATTACGGCTTTATCGCTGGCAAAGCTAAAGAAACGGTTAATGGAACAGAAGGAATTGTAACCAAGGGTGAGAATGTATACAAAAATACCCCAATTTTAACGGTTAATTTAACACCTGATTTAGCTAAGGAAATAAGAGCATACAATAAATCAGCAGAAAATAGTGGTGGATACGCAAATGATTCAATCACGTGTTATGATTATGTTGAAAAAGGTGTTACATACAAGAACTTATTCTGTTACAGTGATTTCTTAGATCAATTTAATAATGATGGCGGCACAAAAGATAAATTCAGTTTTATTAATTCACGTTTAGCGTTACCTGATGCTCGTAAGAACAGTGCTGATCAAAATGGCTACTGGGATATTTATACGACAAATATGCAAATTGTAACTGAATCAACGATTGGAGGACCATCATGGAAATAAAAAGGGGAAGTAAATAATGAAAAGTGCTTTTTGGGGATATTGGCTTGTAATTTTAGGCGTATTTATTGTTGTTGTTATGCTTTTAATCCAAAGTGTAACAACTGGAAATACCCAAAATTATTATTCAGTAAAAGAAGCAGCCGAAGCAGCAATGGTAGATGCGGTAGATTATGCTTATTATCGTCAATATGGTGAAATTAAGATGAATAAAGAAAAATTTATGGAAAATTTTTTACGAAGAATGGCTGAATCAGGAAATAATTCAACATCATATAAAATTGAATTTTTTGAAATATATGAAGCCCCGCCTAAAATAAGTTTAAGGGTTTCAAGCAAATCTAATGCTTTTAATATTGCGGGTGATGTGACTGATTTTGATTTAGTTGATAAAATTGATGCAGTAATTGAAGGAAATAGTAATTAAGGAGGAATGAAATGGGGAATTTATTAGGGTCTTTTAAAAGATTTATTACAAACAAAAATACCGTGACAATATTAGGTGTGGTAATAGGTTTAGTAGTTTTGTGGTTTTTTTATAATTATCGTATTAATAAAGAAATTTCACCACAATTAGTGCCATATGCCAAAAAAGAAATTAGTGCAACGTCGATGATAACGGCAGAAGACATTGGTTATGTTGAAGTAAACAGCAAATTTCTAAAAAATATAAGTGTTATTACATCTTCAGGAATGTTAATTGGAAATTATATTACTACAGGTACATCAGTTCCTAAAGGAGGATTGTTTTATACAGAACAGGTAGTGGAGAAAAATGATCTACCTAATAGTGTGTTTGATAATATTCCTGAAGGATATACTATATTTAGTCTAGGCGTAGACAATCAATCAACATATGGAAATTCAATTTATCCAGGAGATCGAATTGATCTATATATTAAAGCAACAAATGAATTGAATAAAATTATGTTTGGTAAATTTATTGAAAGTATTGAAGTATTGGCAGTAAGAGATTCAATGGGAAGAAATGTTTTTGATTCAACAGAGTCAAGTACACCGGCAGCTTTATTATTTCCGGTACCTAATGAAATGTTTACTTTATTAATGCAGGCTAATTATATAAGCGGGCTATCAATCATTCCAGTACCGCGAAATAAAGAGTATACGAGCGAAGCTGGAGATACCGAAGTTAAAAGTGAAGAATTAAAAAACTTTATTTTATCTAAAACAAGTACAATATCAGAATAAAAGGGAGTGGCTAATATGAGTGATGCCGTATTTTCACAATTAGATTTTGGTCCTCTAAAAGAATTTTTAGAGGATGAAAATATTACGGACGTTTCATATACGAATGGTGGACAAATTTGGCTAAAAACTTTAGACAAAGGCGTTTATAAAGTTGAACGTCCGGAAGTTAATAACACTTTAATGGAAAAGTTAGCTTTTCAGTGTTCGAATGTAATGGGAACGACGTTTAATATGGCGCACCCATTTTTGGATGCGGAAAGTTCAGAATTGCGACTTAACTTTATTCATGAATCAATTGCCACAAACGGAATTGCTTGTGTTATTCGTAAAACCCCGGCTAAAATCCGTTTAAATCGAGAAAAACTCTTAAATGAAAGATATGTTAGTGAAACTTTATTAGACTTTTTATTAACTTGTGTGGCAGGACACTGCAATATAATCGTTAGTGGCGAGACTGGTTCAGGTAAAACAGAATTAGTAAAATATTTAGCTTCTCATACAAAAGAAAATGAAAAAATAATTACAATTGAGGATACATTGGAACTTCATTTAGACCGCATATTTCCTCATAGAGATATTGTTGCAATGAAGACAAATAATATTGCTTCATATTCTGATGTATTAGTTACCTGTATGCGCCAAAATCCCCGGTGGATTTTATTATCTGAAGTAAGAAGTGCCGAAGCTGTAACAGCGGTTCGTAACTCTATTTCTTCGGGACATAATATTATTTCTACGATTCATTCCGATAGGGCAATAAATGTGCCGATGCGGATGTATAGTTTATTAGAATCTAATATTGATATTGATCAATTTTTAAAATCAATTTATCGTTATGTTCAATTAGCGGTTCACGTTAAAGGATATATGAGTGCTGAATTAGGACGTTTTCAAAGAGAAATAGTTGAAGTTTGTGAATTTTATGTTTCTTCGGAAAATGAAGCTTTATCGAATGTTATATATAAAAGGAATTTAGATGGTAAAATTCAATTTAATAATCCATCTAGTTATTTAATTGATTATTTAGGATCACAAGGAATAAGCATAAAAAAAGATTTATTTATTGAAGAAAACAAAAATCCAATAGAAAAATTATAGAAAGGAAATAATATGGTAGCAGGAACTGAATTACTTATTATATTATTTATTGCTGCATTTGTAATAATTTATCGATTAAGTCCGGGCGAAAATGCTTATCGCTTTTTTGTCGATCAAGCATCTAATGTATATGAAAAGTATGCTCCGTATTCTTTTAGAAAGTTTCGCGAAAAAACCAAAGAATTAGGAGAAGAATATACAGCTAAGCAATATGCCTCGCAAGCCTTAATTTTTGCTGTAGTAGCAGGAGGAATTGGTTATTTTTACTTTTATAGTGTTATTTGGGCAATAATTTATGCTGTTATAGCTGTATCATTTATTCCTTACTTAGCTTATTTAAGATATCAAAGAATTTATAGTGAATATATTTTTGAACAAATTCAAATTTACACAACAAACGTTATCATGGAATTTAATACTACCCAAAGTTTTGTTAAATCTTTAGAAGGCGTAAGAGATTCAGGCATTTTAGAAGATCCAGTACTAGCGGATGTGAAAAAAATGATTGAAATGTCTTATCAAAATGGGACAATTGATGAATCGATTATATATTTTAATGGAAGATATCCTTTTTACATGGTCAAAAATATGAATCAATTATTTTTACAGATTACTAAAGAAGGCGCTAGAGATGCGGGACAATCTTTAGAAAATATGTCACTGGATATTGACGCTTTAGTTGAAGGCGTTTACCGTGATCAAATGGATCGGAAAAATTTCCATGGGAGATTTATTCGTTTTGGAATGATTTTATTTTTATTGGTTTTGGCACTACAATATATGCTAGGAAAAAATAATTATTTAGAAATGTTAAATATCTGGTATGTTCAAATAATACTTCATTTAATTATAATCATTAATGCTTATTTTCTAATAACAGGAGAAAAGTATTATAATGAAGATGTTGGGGTGGAATAATGCAGATAGAAATATTAATTATTGCAGCTATTGTCTTAATAATTATGACTGTAACCGGTCAAATTAATATTGGTCAATTAATAAGTGATAACGAAGCTTTATTTCGTAAATTAAAAGAAGATGATTGGGAATTTTATGTTCGGGCTCGTTATGGCGATGATGTTAATCCGAATATTTTATACAATTCTCGGGTTAAAAATGGTTTAATAACGATGTTTTTATTATTTATTCTTTTATTAAATGACATGGATAGTATTAAATTATTATTTTGTATTTTAGCGGGATATGCTATGTTTAAATATTCATATTCGCAAATGAAAAATTTTTATAAAAAAAATATGCATCATATTGATGAAATGCTGCCGCATTATTTAAAAAATATTGAAATTTTAATTCAGCATTATACAGTACCGGTAGCAATTGGAAAATCACTAGCGGAAGCCCCGGATATATTTAAAGCGGGTTTAAATGAATTAACCAATGAAATAAACGCCGGAAATGCGACAATTGACCCATACATGAACTTTGCTAAGAAATATCCGGTAAGAGACTCCATGAGAATGATGAGGCTGTTATATCGGCTATCCTTAGGTCGCCAAGAAAGAAAACAAGAACAGTTATTAACATTTTCTAAATCAATATCCAGTTTACAACAAAAAGCTCGCGAAACAAGATATAAAAATAGATTAGATAAGATGGAAAATAAAACAATGTCGATGTTAATTGCCACTGGAATAGGCGTAATGCTATTATTAGTCTTAGCGGTATTACAAATGATGAGTTTATAAAAATTCAAGTTCTAAAATAAAATAATAAGTTTTAATTGATATTTTAATATATTATAGGTATAATAAAGATATAAAATAAAAGGAGGATCTAAATGAAAGAAGCAACCGGAGAATTAAATATGACAGTTATTACTGTTGTTGCAATCGCAGCAGTAGCAGCATTCTTTTATGCATTTGTTTGGCCGGCAGTAAAAGCCAATATAACCAAAAGTACAAATTGTGCATCAGCATATAGATGTACTTGTACAGGAGATACTTGTGAATGTTTTTACGATAAAATTGATGAAAGTGGAAGCACTGAAGAAAATACACCAATTACTTGTCCAAATAACAGTAAAACAGGTACACAATAAAACTTTTGTTGTAAAGGAGTAAAATGAAAGAAGCTACGGGAGAATTAAATATGTCAGTAGTTGTAGTATTGGCTGTTAGTTTACTTGCAGTCTTTTTTTTCAGTTACTTATGGCCGATGATTAAAGCAAATTATGAAAGAAACGCTAAGTGCTCTGCGGCTATATGTGAGAAATGTCCCGCAGGAAGTACTTGTAAAGAAGTAAAGTGTCATTTAAAAGATAATGATAGTGTAGAATTTACATGCGTATATAAAGGATGAATTAAATGAAAGATGCAATAAGTGGAGTACTTTTATTTCAAATAGTAATATTATTTATCTTGTTGTTTACAGGAATAATGAGTTTAACTATCAATCGTTCTAAGGCTTTTGCTGTTAAAAATGATGTGATAAATATAATTGAAAAAAATGAAGGCACAAATTTAAGCGATATTTCTTTATCTGATGATTTAGTAAAAGCTATGACGGATGATGCCTATCGAACAGTTGGAAAATGTTCAAATGATGATTATGTTGGTTATGATCGGGAAGGAAAAAGAGATAATGTTTATCCATCTATTTGTATTAAAAAAATAGTGGTTTCTAATGATTCGAACTTGTCATCTGATATGTTTATAGATGCCGAAAATGAAAAGGGATGTTACTATCAGGTATTAGTTTTTTATAAACTGGATTTCCCTTTAATAAATCAAATTTTTAATTTTTCATTATTAGGTGAAACAAAAGTATTATATGGAGATTATTGTTAGGGAGGTAATAAATGAAAGAAGTAAGTAGTTCAACATGGATATTTAGTTTAGTTATAACTTTTATATTTTTATTTACTTGTTTTTTAACACTTTCTATAAGTTATTCTAAAGCATATAAAATGAAAAATGAATTATTAACCATTTTAGAAAAATATGAAGGTTTAACAGCTGATTCTCATGTTATTATAAACAATTATTTAGAATATAATGGTTATAAAACAATGGGAAAATGCCCAATAGATTATTATGGCGAAGATACGCTAAAAAGCTCACCGCATAATATTAATCAAGCAGAAACCAATAAAAATTATTATTATTGTATTCAAAAAATAAATGAAGGAAATAATAAATCAAATTTTAAAATTAAAATATTTTATAAATTTAATTTACCAGTAATAGGCGAAATTACGACATTTAGTGTATCGGGTACCACAAATAGTATAATAAATCATAGTGAAAATTTAATAGAATAAAAAAGGGTGTGGAAAATGAATGTAATTATATCAAACAAATATCAAGCCTTATTAGGAGTTCTTGATATTGAAGTAATTAAAAGTATCAATGGTGTTTTTAGTGTTGAAGAAATTGTTGGCCAATTCTCTAATTTCTTTTTTAATAAAATGATTATTGATATTACGGCAATTGAAGATTATGAAAATACACGAATGATTCAAGAGCTATCAATGAATTTAGATATGTCGAAAGTAATTCTTTTATTAGACGATTCAGAAATTGTTAACTCGCCAATGTATTTATCACAATTGGTGTCAATGGGAATATATAATTTTACGAGAAAAGTAGATGTTATTAAATTTTTAATTGATAACCCCAATTCATATAAGGATGTAGCCAATTATCAACAACTAAGTGCGTCATCGTCGGTGAATTTTAATAGTAAATTGGAAAAACAAGAAACTAAAGGATTTATTGGTCAAAGAATATTAGGAATTAAAAATGTTACAGAACATGCGGGGGCAACAACCTTAACTTATTTATTTAAAAAACATATTGAAAAATTTTATAAAGTAAAAGCTGTGGAATTGGATGCTAATGATTTTGTTTTTTTCAATGATAAAGAATTAGAAAGTATTAATTCTAATAATTTATCTAATTATATAAGTAGTAATTCAGAAGTTGAAGTTATTTTAGTGGATTTAAATAATAATGAAGATAATTTTTGTACAGAAGTTATTTATTTAATCGAACCTGGTTTAATTAAATTAAATAAATTAATAAAAAAAGATAATAAAATATTTGGTAAATTAAAAGGCAAAAAAATTATTCTTAATCGAAGTGTTTTAAATGATAAAGATATTGAGGATTTTGAAAAAGAAAGTGCAAGTAAAGTTTACTATAATTTACCTAATGTTGATGATAAATTAGATGAAACAACTGATGTAATAAATTTATTAATTAGTCTTGGATTTACACGCTTTACAGAAGAAAATGAAGAAAAAGGCATTTTTGGCATATTTTAGTTGACGAAAGCTTAAATTTTAGATAAAATATTTGTAGGAAAGAGGAAGTGATTTAATATGTTAATAGCAACTACTTTTTGTACAGATACCGCTTCAATATGGCATTTTGTTGGCCAACTTGTAACAGTATTTAAAATTATAATTCCAATTATAATTATTATCTTAGGAATTATTGATTTAGGTAAAGCGGTTATTGCGAGTGACGAAAAAGAAATTAGTAAAGCGACAAACTTTTTAATAAAGAGATTTATTGCTGGTATAGTAATTTTCTTTATACCTACTATTGTTGGGGCTTTATTTAGTATTTTGGCTTCGTTTAGTGAAGTTAAAGCGGATTACAATGTTTGTGTAAAATGTATAACTGCACCAAGTAAATGTCCAGATGGATCAACTAGTGGAGAAATTAAATAAGCAACAAAGTGAATAAAAAAATGATTAAGAGATTAGTCATTTTTTTTATTTGCAAGTAATGTATTTTTATGATAAAATTTATTATATGAAGATAGGTTATAACGAAATTTACATTAAAGTTAAAGATGCATTGTTAGAATTAATTAAAAACACTAAGACTGACAATAGATATTTAGGATTTAATGTAGATAAAGAAAATGAAAAATTATTAGAAGAGCTTTTAAAATTAGAAAATATTTTATTTAATTTTGATTTATTAAAAGAAAATAATAAAAGACTTTATATTCAATTACAGGAAAGATACCGTGAAATTAATGATTTTAATGAAAAAAATATTTTACATAATTTAATGAGATTTTTAATAGATACGCCAACTGATGTTGATCAATTAGCTATTGTAAATATTTATGTCGTTTTAAAAAAAGATGCTGATGTATTTAAAGGAGCACTTGCTAACACACCTTTTTCCAAAATAAAGCTTTTAGCAAGTGAATCTTCTAAAAAATTATATTTAGATAGTGAAATTCAATTAAATAGTCAAACAGAAAGAATTAATAATTATTTACAATATAATGGAGCTATTGAAGATGACATTCAATTATCGATAAAACAATTTAAAGAAAATTTAAATCAAGAAAAAGAAAATGATTATTATATTTATTTGATCACCCATTATACTAAAGCTGGTAAAATGAAAAAATCCGCCATAGCAGAAGAAGCCAAAAGTGGCGAAATTAATGAAGTGTATTATGATTATTTTATTCAAAATTTTATAAAGGAGAACAACCTTAAAATTGAACCTGGCTATCTACACATGCTTCAACAAGAAAAAAATAAAACTTCACATTTGTGAAGTTTTTAAAATCCTAATTACCACAGAGGATAGCTTCCTCTAAATTATTTACAAAAGTGTTTTTATCTATATTCTGATATACCAGTATAACTATATCCAGAAATACTTTTTTGAGTACTCCAACGATAAGTATACTCTTTTTTAACTTCTGTATCAGTAATTGTGTATCCCGAATAATTTGCTCGTTTAGAAGCCAGATCTGTTGTACAATCATTAGTGCTTCCGTAACTTACATTAAACTTAAATGGTACGAAGTATATATATCCATTAAGGTTATTAAAATAATATGGTGTAACGTTATTACCATTATAATATGTAATAACAACATCTGCATAATAATAGTTTCCACTTTTATATGCTCTACTTATACTATACCTAAAATTATTTGCTTTTAAAGACGAAGCTTTAAATGATGATTTATTTAATTGAGTTACACTATAATAATCATTATTATTAACCATTTCTAAATCTTTTCCCTGATTATTAAGATAATTTTGGTAATCTGATGAAGATGTAAAATAGTTGGTGTCATATATATTAACGGTATTTGCTCTTATATTATTTTCATTTAATAGTTTTAAAGTATAAGAATAATTATAATATGATTGTGTTTGGGTATTTACCCAAGAAGTAGTATAAACTGTTTTATATCTTTCTAAACAATAATTGTAATAAGTTGTATCAATCTGCTTTTTATGTTTATACCATAAAGTTTTCGTTGTTTTATTAGTATTGTTGTTATTAGTGTTGTTATTAGTATTAGTATTGTTATTAGTATTAGTATTGTTGTTACTATTGTTATTATTATTTATGTTATTGTTAGTATTAGTATTATTGTTGTCATTGTTGTTGTTATTATTTTTAGAATTATCACAGCCAACACATGGTATGGTAATTGTATAATAATTAACTTCTTTTTTCACAGTAATTTGTTTATTTACAATATTTTTAGGTTGAATTACTTTAGGCTCAGTATTAGTAATTACTTTGTTATTGTCAGAATTTTGAGCAGATGCTTTTTCTTCTTTATCATTATCAATTACAGGACAATTTTGTGTACAAGATTCTTTTGCCTCAATAGTTGTTACAATATAATCATCTTTTTTATCACAATTTAATTGAATTTTTAAAGCATAATTATTATCATTAGTTTTCGTTGCTTTAACATAACTATTCTCTAAATTACAATTTTTTCCATTTTTCGTAAAATCAAATAATATTTTTTGATCAATCATTTGAGCTAAAGAAAGTTTCTTTGCTTCACCTACTTTTTCTGGTAAAGTCTCATTAGTAAAATATTCAAATGCTGCAGTTTTCATATCTTTTAAATTAGTGCTGTATTCAGTTGTGTTATTATTGTCCTTAGAATAAGCCTTATTAATTGAATTAAAAATTAAAAATGCTACTATCAAGACAATAAAGCCTAAAGCAATTTTTAGACCAAGTGAAAACCAATTAATTTGTTTAAAGTTTTTTTCTTCGTACATTTTTATTACCCCCTCTAAAAGTAATGTTTTCGAATAATTAAATTCAATTTAAGTATAGCATATTTAGTCTGAATAATCAATAAATGTATTTTCTAAAAGTGTTTTTAGGTTATTTCAAGCAATTTGTGGTAAAATAATTAATGCGTAGGTGGAGTAAAATATGAATAAAATAATAGTTAAAGGTGCGAGAGAAAATAATTTAAAAAATGTTTGTATCGATTTACCTAAAAATAAATTAATTGTAATGACTGGTGTATCTGGTTCAGGTAAGAGTAGCTTGGCATTTGATACAATTTATGCGGAAGGGCAAAGACGTTATGTTGAAAGTTTATCAGCTTATGCTAGACAATTTATTGGAATTGCGGGGAAACCAGATGTTGATTCAATCGAAGGGCTAAGCCCCAGTATTTCAATTGATCAAAAAACAACGAATAAAAACCCCCGTTCAACGGTAGGAACCATTACTGAAATATATGATTATTTAAGACTTTTATACGCACGAATTGGAATTCCGTTCTGCCCATTACATAAAGAAGCAATTAATGCTCAGTCTATTGAAGAAATGACGAATAAAGTTTTAGAATATACTGGTAAAAAGATTACAATTATGGCCCCGGTAGTGCGGGGAGAAAAAGGAACCCACAAAGATTTATTAGAAAAGTTTAAAGAACTTGGTTTCACAAAAATTAGAATAAATAATAAAATTTATAATATAAATGAAGAAATAATTTTAGAAAAGAATAAAAAAGATAATATTGAAGTAATTATCGATAAAATAAATATTCACGATGAAGAAAGATCAAGAATATTTGAAAGTTTAGAGATAGCAGCCAAGTTAGCTTCTGGTAAGGTTTTAATTGGTTTTGACGGAGAAGAAATATTAATTAGTGAAAATTATGCTTGTCCCAAATGTAATTATTCAATTGGTGAATTAGAGCCAAGAATGTTTTCATTTAATTCCCCTTTTGGAGCGTGCCCTGAATGTAAAGGATTGGGAATAAAACAAAAGATTAATGTTGATTTAATCATTCCTGATAAAAATAAATCATTAAATCAAAGTGCAATTGTGGTTTTAAATAATGAAGAAACAAATACCTTTTTTACAATGTTAAGAACAGTTTGTGAGTATAAAAATATTGATTTAGATAAACCAATAAAGAAACTAAGTCCTGAAGAATTAAATATTATATTATTTGGATTAGATGAAGAATTGAAGTTTAGTTATAATTCTAAAAGTGGAGGAAACCGAACAGCTTATGGTTTTTATGAAGGTGTGGTAAATAACTTAGAAAGAAGATATATTGAAACTAATAGTTCTTGGATTAGAGACTGGATTGAAGGATATATGTATGAATCTACCTGTGAGTTATGCAAGGGGACTCGTTTACAAAAATCCGTTTTATCAATTTATATAAATAAAAAAAATATTCATGATTTATGTATGATGTCCATTCAAGATTTAGCCAATTTTTTTGAAAAAATAAAGTTAAAAAAAAGCGAACTCGAAATTAGTAATTTAATTTTAAAAGAAATAAAAGAAAGAGTAACGTTTTTAAAAAATGTTGGCTTATCTTATTTAACATTAGCCCGGCATGCGAGTACTTTATCTGGTGGTGAGGCTCAACGAATTAGATTGGCCACTCAAATAGGTAGTAGATTATCGGGTGTGTTATATGTTTTAGATGAACCAAGTATTGGACTCCATCAAAAAGATAATGAAAAACTAATAAATTCTTTAAAAGAAATGCGCGATTTAGGCAATACATTAATTGTTGTTGAACATGATTCTGATACAATGCTGGCGGCAGATTATCTAGTTGATGTTGGTCCGGGAGCCGGAGAATTTGGCGGAAATATTATTGCTGCTGGAACTCCAAAAGAAGTAATGGAAAATAATGAAAGTATAACGGGAAGATATTTAACCGGTAAAGAAAAAATCGAAATTCCAACTAAAAGAAGAGAAGGGAATAAAGAGTTTTTGGAAGTTATTGGAGCCGAAGAAAATAATTTAAAAAAAATTAATGTTCAAATTCCTTTAGGCAAATTTGTCTGTGTAACAGGAGTGTCCGGTTCTGGTAAATCAACTTTGGTTAATGAAATAATTTACAAAACTTTAAAAAATAAAATTTATAATTCTAAAGAAATTCCTGGTAAGGTAAAAGATATTAAGGGAATGGAAAAAATTGATAAAATAGTAATGATTAGTCAAGACGCTATTGGAAGAACTCCTAGAAGTAATCCGGCAACATATGCAGGTGTTTTTGATGAAATCAGAAATCTTTTTTCAACAATGAAAGAAGCCAAAATAAAAGGTTATACGGCAAGTCGATTTTCCTTTAATGTAAAAGGGGGAAGGTGCGAAGCCTGCTGGGGAGATGGCGTAAAAAAAATTGAGATGCATTTTTTACCAGATGTTTATGTTCCCTGTGATGTTTGTGAAGGTAAAAGATATAATAAAGAAACATTAGATATTAAATTTAAAAATAAAAATATCTATGAAATATTAGATATGAGAGTGAGTGAGGCTTTAAGATTTTTCGAAAACGTTCCTAAAGTATATAAAAAATTACAAGTAATTGATGATGTTGGTTTAGGATATATAAAACTTGGTCAAAGCGCAACAACTCTTTCCGGTGGAGAAGCAGGAAGAGTAAAACTTGCTAAGGAATTACAAAAAAAACCGACTGGTAAATCACTTTTTATTCTAGATGAGCCAACGACTGGTTTACATGTAGCAGATATAAAAAAATTATTAGTTATACTAAACAGAATAGTGGATAATGGTGATACTGTATTAGTAATTGAACATAATTTAGATGTTATTAAAGTTGCTGATTATATTATTGACTTAGGTCCGGATGGGGGAGCTGGTGGCGGAGAATTAATTGGCATTGGAACTCCGGAAGAAATTGCTAATAACAAAAAATCCTACACCGGAGAATTTTTAAAAAACATTTTATAATTACTTTTTAGTTAAAAAAGTAATTTTTTTAATAAAAGGTTTAAAAAAAGCAATTGCCTTATATTTTAAAAAATGATATTATTGATAATAGGAAGAAGGTAATAAATTGGAAACTAAAAAAATACATGGCATCATAGCTATAACAGCATTCCTTCTAACTTTTTTAGGAGTAACTTTTGCTTATTTTATCGTTAATTTTGGCGCCGGATCAACTACTAACTTAAATGTAGAATCAAAAACAACTGATAAATTATATTTTGTGGAAGGTAAACCCATAAGTATGGTAGCTTCTTCAGAAAACTTTGGGGAAGGCATGGGTAATTTAAGTG
>CAYOJY010000015.1:0-18221 GCA_964404455.1 uncultured Muribaculaceae bacterium
GTCACGGAAGAGTTAGGGTAGAAAAAAAAGAATATTAGTAAAAACATTCTTTTTTAATTGTTTTTTTATTCTTGAATTATTTTTTCATTTTTTTCTTCTACTACTATGGTATGAACTAATAGATCATGTAATCCTTGATTGTCTTTTCTAAATATAATAACAAAAGCACATGCCCAGAATATTATAGTACTAATGAAAGTTATAATATTATTTATATACAAATACATATTTTTACTGACAAAATTAATTGTTAATAATATACTTAATTGAGTAATTATTCCGTATATTAATAAGGAACGTATTAATAATTGAGAAATATTCGCAGAAGTATTGTCTTTGTTTAAAATCCTTATTTTAACAATTTTTTTGCCTAGAGTTTGTCCTTTATTAAATTTTTGAAAAAATACAAAATAACCAATATAAACTATAATATCCACTATAAAATATACTTGACCCGTTTTATTTAATTGATAAGTGTAATCAACTATTTCTTTATCTTTTAAATTAATATTTTTGGTATCTTTAATATATTCTGTATATTTATCATTCCATTTTGTATATTCATTCAAATTTGGATTAATAAATTTAATTTGGGAAATCATTCCAATTAATATCATAATAAATAATATATCGATTATATAAGCAATTGCTCTTTTTATTATTATATTGTTCATTTTTAACTAACCGCTTTACTTGTGCCTAAAGTAACAATCGTTACCTTTTCTTCTGCTCCACGATAATAAGTTATTTGAATCTTTTCACCAACTTTATATTGATATAAAGCATATCTTAAATAAGCAATAGTACTAACACTAGTATCCCCTATTTTGGTAATAATATCTTTATTTTTCAATCCCGCTTTATCGGCTGATGAATTTTTTTCAATATCGGTAATTATTACGCCACTGGTTAATTTACTTTCTTTAATAATTTCATAATAGTTATTAGAATAATAGGCATTTGTTAAATTCAACATTGCCACACCTAAATAAGGCTGATCAAATCCATCACCAGAAATAACTGAATCTGCTGTTTTTACAGCATTTTCAATTGGTAAAGCAAAACCCATTCCTTCAACACCCGTACTGGCTAATTTTAAAGAAGTAACACCTATGACTTCTCCATTAGCATTACATAATGGTCCTCCACTATTACCACTATTAATAGCGGCATCTGTTTGTAATACTTTCATAATATAATCTGCTGATTTAGTATTAGATAAAGAAACTTCCACCATTCTATCTTTTCCTGATACTATTCCTCTTGTCACAGTCCATGAATACGCACTATCAAGAGGTGCGCCGACAGCAAAAGAAGTGTCTCCTACTCTTGTTTTTTCACTATTACCTAAAATAGCTATTTTCTTTATATCATTTTTATTAACCGATAAAACCGCAATATCTTCATATTGATTTGAACCTACTATTTTTGTTTCAACTATTTTACCATCAGTAAAAGTTACATTAACTTTGTTTCCACCTGTTATTACATGAGCATTAGTCAAAATATAAGCTAATTCATCTGTAACTTTATAAACAAAGCCAGTTCCTGATGATGATAATGCATCATCTTTATAAGTCGAAACCACCACTACAGCATCATATATTTTTTCAACTGCGTCAGCTAATCCTTTATCAGTAACTGTTACATCCTTTTCTGTTTTTGTAATTACCGTACTAAATTGTTGGGGATAAGTATATATCACCCCATACATAATTAAAGCTCCTGCGAGAAATATTCCTAAATATATTATTATTTTTTGTATATTATTATTTTTTTCCATTTTTATTTATTCTCCCTATTTCTTTATAATTTTTTGGAAAGCCCATTTTTTCTAATACCCGATTAATATTAATTGTATGTAATTTTCCTTTTAAAAAATCAAGTTCATAATTAACTTCATTCATAAATAATATAAAATCGTCATTATTTAATACTTGTTTTAAAATAATTACTAAAGCAAATAAATCATTTTTACCGCAAATATATTCTCCTTCATTTTGAGGAATATATAATTCATGATGATAAACAGTATCGTCAATATATTTTTGAGTTTTATTTTGATAACAAATATCTTCATGGGCACATAAATTTCGATAATTTGCTAATATTGGTAAATATAAAATTAATTTTTCAACTTCAAGTTCAAATATATCAGCAATTTCATACTGATCTTCTAATTTTAATGCAGTATAAAGTTCACCAACAATTCCAAAAGATAAAACTTTTACTACTACCCAAAGTGGAATGTAACCATAATTAACAATAAAATGTCTAGTCGCCGTATGTTGTTTTCCATTCACACTTATTTGTCTTTTCATTTTTCTGATTAAATCAGATATTCTTTTTATTTTATGAGAATCAGAGGAAAAATTTTTAATGTTTAAATAATTTTGTTCTCTAAAACCGTGGTTCTTACTCATAACATATGATAAAACACTTTTCAAATTATTTTCAAAAACTAATATATTTTTAAAAATTATGTTTCTAAGTTGACGATCAAATAAGAACAATGCATATAATTCCTCAAAAGTAGTGCCATCTATATAATTTCTTATTACATTTGAATTTAAAAATACATGGCGATATCCACTGATAAAAAAATAATTTTCTCTCAGTAAAACATTTCTGGTATATTCATAATCTGTAATTTTAAGACCCTTTTCAATTAATATTTCAATTTGCTCATCAAGAGACTTAAATGTTTTTACCTTCACATTTACTCACCTTTTTACCAAATAATTATATCATAAACATTTTAATTAGTCACAAGTTTTATATAAGTTGACATTTATTTTTCTAGATTAAAATCGAAAATTTTGTTACAATTTAAAAGGTGAGTGATATGCCGGCATTATATACGCACAATAAATTTGCTAAAGAAGTTTATAATAAATTAAATAAAAATAATCAAAATATACTAAAAAAAGAACTTATTTATTATAAAATATTTTCTCAAAGTTTTGACAATCTTTATTATTACAACATTTTAACTTTATCCAAAAAAAGTAAAAAAATTCGTAATTTAGGTTATTATGCTCATAAAAATAATATTAATTTATACTTTAAAAATATTATTTTATATATTATGGAAAATAATTTAAATAATAATTCTTTGGCAAGAGCTTATTTATATGGTTCGATTAACCATTATTTTTTAGATTCTTACATACATCCTTATGTTTTTTATAAAACTGGGGTTTATAATTTTAAAAATAAAAATAGTTTTAAATATAATGGATTACACGCAAAATTTGAATTTATGCTAGATGCTTATTTTTATAATATTGACACGAATAAATATATAAATAATTTCCCCTTGCATAAAAATTTAATTCCTAAACTGAAATTTCCTAAATTATTAAAAATAATGATTAATGAAGTATTTTATAAAACTTTTAATTTTGCCAATATTGGTAATGCTTTTAATAAAAGTTATAACCAACAACATTATATTTTTAAATTTATAATTCAAGATCGATATGGATTAAAAAAGAAAATATATAAATTAATTGATTTAGTAACAACCAAAAAAATTAAAAATATTCAAAACAATTCCCTGCATATTAAAAATATTGATTTATCAATTTTAAATTTAAAAAAAGAAAAATGGGTTCATCCCGTCAATAATATTCCATCTAATCTTTCTTTATTAGAGATATATGATAAAGCTTTGCATCAATCAGCTAAAATGTTAAATAAATTAGATGATGTATTAAATAATAAATATGATTTAGAAAAATTTTTACAAGAATTAGGAAACAATTCTTATACTACGGGATTACCTGTAGAACAAAAATTTATTATGAAGTATTTTGAAATTTAAAAGTAATCAATTAAAGAGTACGCTATTACTTTAGCTACTTTTTTTTGATAATCATTGCTGTTTAATAATAATTTTTCTTTAGAATTAGATAAAAAACCACATTCGATTAACACACCTTTTACTTTTATTTTTGAATACATATAAGTACTGCTGGGTATTTGCTTAATTTTACGGTTTGAAGATAAATTTTTATTAATATTTTTTTGAATAATTTCAGCCAGTTTTTCATTATCTTTGCTATAAAAAACTTGAGCTCCACTATAACTTAAATCATGTAAATAATTTAAATGAATTGATAAATATAAATCTGCTTTACTTTCATTAATTAATTTTATTCGATTATCAAAATCACTTCGCTTACGCCAATAAGCATTTGGCTTACTTAAATCATAATCTCCTTTTCGAGTTAAAATAACGTTAGCGCCCAACTTAGTTAATTCATTTTCCAAATTAAGAGAAATATTTAAATTTATATCTTTTTCTAATATATTGCCGGCGAGGGTTCCAGGATCTTTTCCTCCATGCCCAGGGTCAACTATAATTAATAACCCGGATAACGGTAAAGATCCAAATACTTTATCCATATTAAAAAGAAGACAAAAAAAAGAAAATAAAGAAATTAGGATTAAATTATATTTTTTCATAATTAATTTTATGTTTTATTATCTTTTTTACTACCAGAATAATTTGTTTTAAATCTATTATTTATTTTTTTTCTTTTTTCGAGTTAAAGAATGTCCTAAATTTTGATTTTCTTCTTCTTTCGGTAATTTTATCAAAAATCTTTCTAGATTATCATCAAAATTTTTATTTAAGAATTCATTATAATGAGAAAACGACTCATCACATTTTTCTTTTATTTTTAATCTTTGCGTATTTTTTTGGGTTTGTAAAGTAACTTCTACTTTATCGTATAATTCTTTATTTATTTCAATTAATTTTTTATAAATGCGTTTTCTAATCGCGGATTCACTAATATTTAATTTTTGAGCCAAACTTTTTAGTGTGTCTTTATTTTCAATTATTGCATTAGCTAAATAAATTGTTTTTTCATCAGTATTCATATTATTATATTCTTCAGCTTCTTTTAAACTTGTTTTATAATTAAAAAGTTTATGGTTTTTTAATAATTCGCTTAATTTCTCTAAAGCTCTTTTTTCGATTCGCGATAAATAAGATCGGGAATAGCCTATTTTTTCAGATATTTGTTTTTGGGTTAAGGGCGAACCATTTAAGCCATAGCGAAGCATAATTACTTTTTGTTCAACCTCATTTAATTTTTTTATAGCTTCTAAAACTTCTTTACGTGTTTCAGCTTTTATATAATTTTCTTCTATAGAATCTTCACTTATTAACTTTTTTAATAATGCCGGATTTTCTTTTCTTTTAGGTTCGCCAACTTCTTTATCTAAACTAACATTTAATTTATCATTTTTATTTTTTCGAATAGCCATTAGAATTTCATTTTCAATGCATATCGAAGCATACGTAGCAAATTTTGTTTTTTTATCAATATTAAAAGTTTCAACAGCTTTTATAAGGCCTATGGTTCCAATACTTACTAAGTCCTCTTTATCCATCATTATATTATTTTCAATTACATTATAAAATTTTTTAGTTATATATATTACTAATCTTAAATTATGCTCTTTTAATTTTTTTTTAGCGTTTTCATCTCCATTATGAGCTAATTTAAAATATTTTTCAACTTCTTCATCAGTCAATACTTCAGGCAAATTATTTTCTAAATAAGGCTTTTTTTTATTTAACATATAACTACATTCTCCCATTTAATAAAATATAATGATATTAAACTAAATTTATAACTAAAATAAAAATTTACTTGAAATAATAATTTGTTGTTTGCAATCTAATAATTTTTAAATTTTCTCACCATTTTTCTTGATGTATCATCTTTTTTTTCAGTAAATTGATATTTTGCGTTTTCAAAATTATTAATATCATCTTGAATAGTTAATTTATTTTTTATGACTTTTTCATTTAGCAAATTACCCGTCAATTCTTGAGCTTTATTTTCATTAAAATCTTTTTTAGGCATTATATAACCACGTTTTTTAAAAATTTCTTTTATTTTAATTAAGATTTTTCTTTCGATTCTAGAAATATAACTTTGGGAAAGTCCCAACTTTTCCGCTATTTGTTTTTGGGTTAATTCAGTTCCATTTAAACCATATTTTAAAATAATAATTTGTTGTTCTCTTTCATTTAATGATTTTATAGCTTTCCAAATTTCATTATATGTTTCAATTTTTAAATAAGCCTCATCAAGGCTAACATCATTTGAAATTACATCAAATAATCTTAAAACATTCCCATCATAATCTATATTAAGAGGAATTTCCAAACTAATATCTTTTGTCCTTTTTTGATTTTTTCTTAAAAACATTAAAATTTCGTTTTTAATACATACGGCTGCATATGTAGCAAATTTATTTTTACATTTAATGTCAAATGTTTCAATCGCCTTTATAAGACCAATAGAACCAATACTTATTAAATCTTCCTTATCAAATACCGCTTGATTTTCCATATTTGAAAAGTTGTTAACTATATAAAAAACGAATCTTAAATTATGTTCAATTAATTTATTTTTAGCTTCTTGATTTCCTTCTTTTAGCAATTGAAAATAATAAATTGTTTCTTCATGCGAAAAAGGTTTGAGCACATCAGTCATAAAACCACTATTTTTTGGTTTCATTTTTGCCTCCATTTTTTTAAATATATTAATATTGTTTATATTTAATGAATAATTTAAATCAAAAAAACTTATAAACATTAATTTTATAAGTTTCGTGAGTAGATAATTCTTATCTTTTAGAAATTGATGCTTCTATATTCATAGGAGTTTATCGCTATTTTTGTGTATTACACATAAAGAATAAAACAAAGAAAAAAGGCACCGTAGCACCTTTATTCCCCATTGTGCAATTCAGCACCATGGAATTTCATTACATATAAATTATAACAAATAGTTATAGTTTTGTAAATATGCAACTCACTATTATTTTATTCATTTACAAATAAATAATACTATTTAATTTTTTCAAAATATGTTACATCTATTCCAGTATATTGATAAAATCTAGCATTTCGCAGAAAAGTTGAATACTTAGATCCCGTCTTTCCAATTACGACCTTTTTAGATAGTCTATTTAATATTTTCTTTGAATATTTAAATTTTAATAAGATTTTTTGTATTATTTGTCTCCACGCTAACCTCCTGTTACAAATATTATACCAAAGATATACTTACTGTCATAAATTCTTTTTAAGATTATCTGTGTATTATGCGTACGAATTAGAACGAATTACGAGATATATTAAAGCACACAAACTCTTTAAGCACAATAAAAAAGCACGATTTCTCGTACTTTGCAAAAATGCGGTTTCTTATCTTTTAGAAAATTGAGGTGCTCTACGAGCTTTTTTAAGTCCATATTTTTTTCGTTCTTTAATTCTGGCATCTCTGGTAATAAAACCTGCTTCTTTTAATATTTTACGATATGAATCTTCTCTTTCTTGATCAGTATTAGCATCAAATTCTAATAATGCTCTTGTTATTCCCAATCTAATTGCTCCAGTTTGACCTGAAAAACCGCCGCCGGTTACAGTAACTTCAATATCAAATCTATTTTCATTATCAGTAACCACTAATGGTTGTTTTAAATCCATAACTAAGGTTGCGTATGGCATGTATGCATTAACATCAACACCATTAATTGTAATATTACCTGTACCGCCTGTAATTTTTACTTGAGCAATTGAAGCTTTTCTTCTTCCAGTTGCTGTCCAACTTTGTTTTTTTGCCATGTTATCCTCCTAATTAATTTCCATTACTTCTGGTTTTTGAGCTTGATGTTTATGATTTTCATCTTTATAAACAAATAATTTTCCAGCCATTGCTCGCCCTAATCTATTGTGAGGAAGCATTCCTTTAATAGCTCTTTCAAGCATTTCTTCCGGATATTTTTCAAGCATAACTTTTGCTGTTCTTTCTCTTAACCCACCAGGATATCCACTATGATTATAATATATTTTTTTGTTTAATTTATCACCAGTTAAATTTACTTTACTAGCATTAATAATTATAACAAAATCGCCACAATCAATATGAGGAGTATAAGTAACCTTATGCTTTCCTCTTAATAAAATAGCCGCTTTGGTAGCAATGCGACCAAGATTTTTTCCTTCCGCATCAATTACATACCATTTTCTTTCTACAGTTTCTTTTTTTTGCATAAATGATTTCATATTTTTTCCTTTCATTAATCTAATAAATTATCTTTCCCACAGATTTTATAAAAGATTAAATAAAATGTACCAGTTACAATTATATGCAATTAAATGTATTTTGTCAACACTTTACAACCTAAAAAGGTTAACAATAATATGTAAATTATATTTACTTGTATTTTAAATAGCGGATTCAACAATTTTATCCATTATTTTATATCTTTATTTCATTTAATGTTTTATCAGTAAAATTGGTTCAATAATATTAAGTTAATAATTATTATTATAATTTAATATTTAATAACATTTAAATATAGTCCATTTGGGGGAACTGTGGATAATTGTTTGGAAATTTCAGGATTATCAATCATTTTTTTTATTACTTCTGGTTCTATTTTATTTTTTCCTACATCTATTAAGGCACCAACTAAGTTTCTAACCATGTATCTATAAAAACCTATCCCTATAAAACTAATTACTATTTTTGAACCCCATTTTTTTATCTTTACTTTATAAATAGTTGTTTGATAATCACTCCTTTTTCCAGAAGTGAAATTTTTAAAATTATGAGTTCCAACAAAATATTTTGCAGCTGTTTTAATTTTTTTAATATTTATTTTTTTTCTTAAATAATAATAGTAATTTTCATCATCATGGCAATTATAACTTATTTTATAACTATATTTTTTTTCTTTTACACTATATCTTGCATGAAAATCCAAAGATACTTTTTTAATACTTTTTATTTTTATATCCTTTATTTTACTATTTAATTCTTTTTTTAAATTAATAATATTGCAGTCCACATCAAAATGAGCAGTTTGATTTTGGGCATGAACACCTTTATCAGTTCGGCCTGCTCCCTTAATTTTGATATCTTGTTTTAAAACTTCTGATAATGCTGTTTCCAGTTCTTTTTGAACAGTTCTAACTTTTGACTGTCTTTGAAAACCGTAAAATTTTGATCCATCATAACTAAATCTCATTAAATATCGCATTTTTTCATTCCATATACTTGATTATTTTATTTTTCATTAAGCTTTTTTGAACATCAATTATTCTTTGATTTTTACTTCCTCGATATTTTGTAGAATAGCTTAGTTTTTTGAGTTCAAAAGGTCCGTCGATTAAGACATCAAGATATCGCATTATTTCTTTATAAATAGGATCCATCTTTAATAATGATTCATATAAAAATCCAGTATAACACCAGGTATTATAGCCTTTTTCTTTAGCGTATTTTATTATTTCTAATAAAGCTTTTGGTTGAAACATTGGATCTCCCCCAGAAAAAGTTATACCATCCTGATTTTCCAATTTATCAATCATTTTAAAAACATCGCTTGTATCTAATTCTAATCCTGTATTAAATTTTTGAGTTTCTGGATTATGACATTCCTGACAATTATGACTGCATCCCTGAAACCAAATAACCGCTCTTAAACCATCACCATCTACAATACTGTCTGGTTGAATTTTTGAAGCTAAAAATACTTTACTCATTAATACTACCTACCTTTTTATGTTTATTTATCATTTCATTAATTTTAATAAATTGATGATTTATTCCTGATTTTCCTATTTTATATTTTGTTTCAAGAGATATAATATTAGCAAGTTCTACATAAGATGATTCAGGATATTTCTCTCGCATGTTAATTAATATTTTGGTTTTTTCATCTAATAATAACATTAAATCATTATCCTTTAAATATTGAATATCATTTAATTGTTTTAATCCTGTTTGAATTGTTTTTTCTTGATTAGCGATTTCACAATTATTTAACCGATTAACCATATTTTTATGATCGCGATATATTCTTATGTCTTCAAAATAAAATAATGAGTTAATAGCTTTAAACATTTTTATTAAATCACTTATCTCTTCTGATGATTTTAAATATGTTACATATTTTGAATCTCTTTTAATAACCTTTGCATTAAAATTAAAGTCTTCCAATAGTTGCATGATAAAATTTGCATCAATTTCATTTAAACAAGGGAATTCTAAATGATAGCCACTGGTTTTAGGATCAGATATAGTTCCTACAGCTAAAAAAGCACCTTCTAAAAATGCTGTTTTTTCTTCAGACGAAGCATCTTTAATATTATCATAATTTAAATCACTTTTAATATGATCTATCTTTTCTTTTATTTCCAGTATATATATTTGTTTAATTCGAAATCTTTTTTGAATTCGAATCATTATTTTGGGTTGAACACCATATACTTCTTTTAAATTTAAATATATTTTTCTAATAACCGAAGCATTTTCAGAAGTAACAATAATGCTGGAATTAAATTTACCAATTAAGCGCAAATATGCTAAAGTCTCTGCTCTTTTTTCTAAATTATTTAATTCAAATTTAGACAATTCTTCTTTTAGCATAGTTGTAAAAGTCATTTTTGCTCCATCATGTATGAAAAAATTAAATATGCTGTTTTTAAAGAATCATGGCGATATAGCTCATTTTCAATAATTAATAATTCGTCATCAATAACTTTTTTGTTCATATGCTTTAGTTCACTTTTATCTAATAATACAAATTCTTTTTGTTCTTCTGTTAAATACTTTTGATATAGATTTTCATTCGTTTGTCTTTCATTGGCAACAACAACATCAATACATGGTTCGCCAATCTTTTTTTCTAATATTTTTATGTGGTCACTTACTTTAAATCCATCTGTTTCCCCCGGTTGAGTAAATAAATTACAAACATATAATTTTTTTGCCTCAGCCTGCGCAATATATTTATTTAATTTTTTATCTACTAAATGAGGCATAATACTAGTAAATAGACTTCCGGAAGCAAATATAATTAAATCTGCATTATCAATTGCTTGATATACTTTAGGATTTACTTTAAATTTTTTATCATATTGAATATCCATAATAATTTCTTTACTTTTAGTTATTTCATTTTCTCCTATAATTTTTTTATTATTTTTAGTTATGCCGACTAAATTAACTGAATCTTCTGTTAAAGGCAAAATATTCCCTTCAATATCTAATAACTCACAAAAAATAGGAACAGCTTTGTCAAAGGATTCGTTTAAATCTAATAAGGCCGTTAATAATAAATTTTTAATTGAATGATTACCAATAGTGCAAGATTTTGTAAAACGATAATTCATTAATGTAATTATTTTGGAATTGCAATTTGCCATTGAAAGTAAGACTTTGGAAATATCCCCAACCGCAGGTATATTCATTTCTTTTCGTAAACGACCACTGCTCGTGCCGTTGTCAGCTACACTTACAACAGCAGTTATTTCTAAAGGGAATAATTTTAGTCCTTTTAATAATTGAGACAATCCACTTCCCCCGCCAAAAATTACTATTTTTTTCATTTCATCACCAAATTTAGTTTAACATAATTTTAGTTAAAAAGAAACACAATAAGGCCTAGCCAAACCATTGTGTTCTTGAATAAAACCAACCACCTTTTTTAGGATATCCAGGCGGTTCAATACTCCTGGCAACCAGTGTTGAATAATCTTTATAATCCGATAAGTATTTTCCTTTAGCAATCCCAAAATGAAGGTGAGCACCAGTTGTACATCCATCATAACCGCCCAGACTTTTACGAGTTGATCCTCCTCCTACTTTACCAATTATGGTATTAGTGTTTACTATATCTCCGACTTTCACATTAATTGTCAACAAGTGAATATAAGAAACTGTATAATTTACTCCCGCTACATTTGAATAAACATATACTTTATTTCCTCCACATGAAGATCTTACTGTTATTGCAGCAACAAGCCCAGAAGAAGCAGCATATACTGGTGTTCCTTCGGTAATTGCTAAGTCTATCCCATTATGATACCCACTAGAACGCCATCCAAAAGGACTACTTACATAAGCTTTAACCAAAGGTTTTATCCAAGTTCTACTGCCAGCAACCTTTATACAATCATCCAAATTTTCTTTTTCTTTACAACCAATGCTGACATAATAGTCAATTAAGACTTTTTGATTTTTAATTTCATCATTAATATCTTCTGTTATTTCGGTTAAAGATGCTAAATTATTATTTAAATCATTAATTTTATTTTCATAAAAAGTAATATCTTTTTCTAATTGATTCTGATATTTCTTTAAATTTAATTCTTCTTTTTGATTATCTTCAATTAGTTTTTCTAATTCTTTAACTTTATCACCGTTATATTTAATCAATATATCAATAGCATCTTGTCTCATAATTAATTCGGTTGTAGAGCTTGCTCCAGTTACATACTCATAATAAGAATCATTATTTTTTAAAAGTTCATAAAAAACTATTAATTCTTTGGCTTTTTCACTTAATTCATCTATTCTTTTATTTGATTTTTCAATGTTATTTTTAGCAAGAGCAATGTTGGATTCAGATTTTTCTATATTATTCTTAGCTGTAGTAATATCATTTTTTTTAGTATTTATTTGAGATTTAGTATAATTTACTGAATTATCATTTTTCTTTTTTTGATCTTGCAATGCTTTAAGGTTATCCCTTAAATCCGCTAATGTTTTAGGTTCATTTTTCTTAGCAGCGTCAACAACCGTAACATTTGATATGAACAAAACTATGATTAAAAAAATTCGTAATGAATAATTTATAAATTTTTTTATCATATTTTCAAATATCTCCTTACGGCTTTTATACTACCAAACATTCCAACAATAGTCCCGATTATTATTAAAATTCCCGCTACTGAAAAAATAAATTCTGTTGGTTTAAGTAACACTATCATATTATTAAATAACGCTCCATCATAATGTGTATATAAAATTATATATCCGTAAATTGTCATACAAATAGGCACTATTGAGCCTAATAAACCAATAATAAATCCTTCAAAAATAAATGGTAATTTAATGGTTGTGTTAGATGCTCCAACAAGACGCATAATTTCTATTTCTTCTCTTCTGGAAAAGATGGTTAACTTAATTGTATTATTAATTAAAAAGGCGGTTATTAATATTAACATAATTACAATTACAATAGTTATTTTTTGAACTACAGCAAATACGGAAATAATTGATTCAACCATTGACTCGCCATATTTAACCGTTTCAACATTATCAATTGCTTTAATATATTCTGCTACTTTTGTTAAATCCTTTACATCTGTTACTTTAACAATAAAAGAATCTAGTAGCGGATTTTCTTCTAAATAATTAAGGACTGTTTTAAATGTATCTGAATATTCAATCATTTCGTTTTTCCATTCATCCTTAGTTTTTAATTTTACTGTACTGACTTTAGAAATTTCTTTTATTTCTACTTCTATATTTTTCAATTCTTCTTCTTGAGTATCTTTATTAACATATACTACAATACTAAGTTCATCTTCAATAATTTTAGTTGTATAGTTTATATTAGCGGCCGCAATTAAAGAAATCGATACTAGAATTAATGTAATCATTACACACAAAATAGCAGCAATACTTAAACTAAAATTTCGAACAATGCTTTTAAAAGAATCGCGTAAACTTCTAATTAAAATTCTAATTGCTTTCATGAGCTTTATAACTTCCTTTCTCATAATCGCCGGCAATAATGCCGTTTTCAATTAATACAACTCTTTTTTTCATTCGATTAACAATATCTTTGTCATGGGTTGCCATTATAATTGTTGTTGCAAATTCTTTATTGATATTTTCAATAACTTTCATAATTTCTTTTGATGTTTCGGGATCTAAATTTCCCGTTGGTTCATCGCAAATTAATAATTTAGGTTCGTTTACGATTGCTCTAGCTATGCATACTCTTTGCTGCTCTCCTCCCGATAATTCACCGGGGAAACTCCGAGCTTTACTTTTCAAACCTACTATATCAAGCGCCTTTAATACTTTAGGGCGAATAACTTGTTCTTTCATGCCTGTGCATTCAAGAGCAAATGCTACATTTTCGTATGCAGTTAATTTAGGTAACAATTTAAAGTCTTGAAATACTATTCCTATTTTTCTTCTTAATTTATATACTTTTCGATTTTTTAATTTACCAACATTAACTCCCCCAACCATGACCATTCCTTTAGTTGGTTTTTCTTCTCTATATAAAAGTTTTATTAAAGTTGATTTACCACTTGCAGTAAATCCAATCACAAAAACAAATTCTCCTTTATCAATGGAAAGGGAAATATCCGCTAATGCTGTAAAGCCATTTTTATATGTTTTAATGACATTTTTTAATTCAATAAACTTCATTATTATTTTACTTCCTCCATTTTAAGTATATCATATCCTGATATTATTTTTATAAAAAAAGAAAGATTTTACATTTATTTCCAACAAATATAAATAACTTAAATTTTTTGATTTTTCTTTTAAATATAAGGATTTTTTTTCTTTTTAAATCCTCCCTGAGATTCATAACAATCATTTATAACAAAAAAGGCTTTATCATCAATATTTAAAATTCTTTCTTTGAAATGATAATAGTATCTATTAGATAAAACACACATGATAAGTTGACCATCTTCATGAGAATACCCACCTTTTGTTGGCATTAATGTAAAACCGGTCTTAAATTCTTCAAGAATAACTTTTTTAACTTCATTTATTTTTTTAGTATAAACATAAAAGACTTTACTATTGGATTTTTCAAACATTACTTTATCTAAAATATTTGAACTTAAATATAAAACTAAAATTGCATATACGGCTTTAACTAATCCAAAGGTTAATCCGCCACCTATTATAATAATAAGATTAATTATCAGCATCGCTTTTCCTTCCGGAAATTTCAAATATTTACTAAACATTTGTACTAAAATATCTGCGCCCCCTGTTGTATAACCATGTTTAAAAATAAGACCCTCACTGTAACCAAATAATAAAGCCGCTAAAAGAGCGGTAATCCAAAAATCTTCAAATTTTAAATATGGAAGCAACACATCAGCAATCGGGGCAGAAAATGTAATCATTAAAGGATACATCAAAGATCCTAATATTGTGTTTTTAGTTTTTTCTTTGCCTAAAAAAATAAAACTTAAAATTAATAATAAAATATTAGCAACATAAATAAATGTTGTTGGAGAAATTTTAAAAAAATTGTGAACAATAATTGATAGACCGGAAACTCCACCAATAACTAAATTATTAGGTAATAAAAATAAATTATAGCAAAGCGCTAATAAAAAAACACTAAATACGAATATAAATCCTTTAAATACAATATTTATTTGAAAATTTTCCTTCATTTTACCACCTACTTATATTTTTAATAATATAATTGTATCATGTATAAATTAACTTGTACAATATAATTAATTGTAGTTTTACCTTATAATTTTAATACAATCTTTTTTATTTGTAATATTTTTTAATAAAATAAAATTGCGTTCATATACTTTATTTAGAAAGGTGTGTTAAAAATGAATGGTAACTTTTATCAAAATCCGACGTTTCCAAATAATCCGACAAATCAAATGAATCAACAATCCTTCATCACTTCTCAAAATGCCCAAGATGATATCCCTTTGGAACAAAGTTATATTGAAAATATTCTGCGATTAAATAAAGGAAAAAATGTTAAAGTTTTTGTTTCTTATCCGGAGAGTTCTGCCTGGCAAAATAAAGATTATGTAGGTATTATTGAAGAAGCAGGAAGAGATCATTTAATTTTAAAGGATTCCCAAACAGGTACCTGGTATTTATTAAGATTATTATATATAGATTATGTTGAATTCATGGAACCAATTAATTATGCCCATGGATTTTCAGAAAAAACATTTTAAAAATAAAATTTAAAATTCGCAATTTCATCTTTTAAAATTGTTTTGTCGCCGTGTCCGGGATACAATATTGTATCTTCCGGATATTTTTTTATTAACTCTAAACTTTTTATCATATCATTAACATTGCTACCATATAAATCTACTCTTCCAATCGAATTTTTAAAAATAAAGTCTCCCGTTAACATTAATGAATCATCTGGAAAATAAAATGTAAGCGAGTCGTCGTGATGCCCTGGAGTTGGGATTATTTCCATTTTGAATGGATTTTTAGAAAAATCATTACCTTTTAAATTATATTTTAATTCCAGTTCTTTTAAAGCCCCGATGTGATCAGGATGAGAATGGGTATAGTATATTCCTTTTATTTCAAAATTTTTAGTAGCTTTATTTATTTTATTTATCTCAGCTCCTGGGTCAACGATAATAGCTTCATTATTTTCATGAGATAAAATATAACAGTTTGTTTGCAACGCACCTACTTTAAGAATTATAATATTCATAAAATTTTCCTTTCTTTCAAATATATGCTAATTATTTAATTTATTATATCATGAAATTAATTAAGCTACATAATAATTTTACAAGACGCTAATTTATATTAAGTTTACTTAATATTTTTAAAATCATTGTTATTTTATATATATTTTACTATAATATATATATCTGGAGCTGGTTTTTTGAAAAAAAGTGGATTAATGGAAGGAGCATTTATTGCTACTGTCGCTATTATTATTACTAAAATAATAGGGGTTTTATATGTAATTCCCTTTTATAGCATAATCGGTGAACATGGCGGGTCTTTATATGGATATGCGTATAATATTTATAACTTATTTTTAATTATTTCATCGGCGGGTATTCCTTTAGCTATTAGTAAAATAACTAGTGAATATGATACTTTAGGCAAAACTAAAGAAAAATATTACATGTATTCATTTGCCAAGAAATTTATTTGGGTATTTTCCATAACAAGTTTTTTAATATGCTTTTTGGGCGCACCATATTTAGCTAAATTTATTATTGGCAATATGACTGGCGGAAATACTATTGAAGATGTAACATTTGTCATACGAGCAGTTTCTTTTGCCTTATTAATTGTTCCAATATTAAGTATATCAAGAGGTTATTTGCAAGGACATAAATATATTGCCCCTTCTTCAATTAGTCAGGTTATTGAACAAATAATTCGTATTGCAGTTATTATAATTGGTAGTTTTATAGCTATTAAAGTATTTCATTTAAGCACAACTTTAGCAGTTGCGGTTGCGGTTTTTGGCGCAGCGGTCGGAGCCGTTATTGGGTATTTATATTTAATACCAAAAACTTTGAAAATTGATAAAAAAGAAAAAATAAATTTATCAAAAGAAGAAAAAAAAGCTATTGCTAAAAAATTATTAAATTATTGTATTCCTTTTATTGCAGTTAACTTATCCTTTTCTTTATATAGTTCGACTGATATGATTTTAATTATTAAAACTTTAAATTTTATTGGTTATGACGCGGTTGATATTGAAACTATTAGTAGTATTTTTACTACTTGGGGGAGTAAATTAATTGCCATTGTAACTTCAATTGCGGCTGGATTAGTAATTAGCTTAATACCTTCAATGGTGTCATCTTATGCTAAAAAAGATATGAAAGAAGTTAATAATCAATATGGCAAAGCAATGGAAGTATTATTAATAATTATTTTACCATTATCAATTTTTATGAGTATTTATGCCGAAGAAATATGGACAATATTTTATGGTCAAAGTCATTATGGTCCAATTATTTTTAAATATGCTGCATTAATAACTTTTTTTGATAGTTTATATTTAATTATGGGAAGCATCCTTCAAAATATTAATAAAAATAAATTAATTTATATATCTATCTTTGTGGGATTAGGGTTAAATGCTTTTTTAGATATCCCTTTAATGTTACTTTTCAATAAAATTGGCTTATATCCATATTATGGGGCAATTACTGCAACCCTTATCGGATATATTGTTTCTTTAAGTATTATAATTTATAAATTGAAAAAAGAAGATAATATATTATATAATTTCTCCAAAATATCAAATAACATTTTAACTCCTTTACTCATTTTAATTCCAACTAACTTACTTTTAAAACATTTTATGTTTAATGTCGGAAGTTCTCGATTAACATTATTATTATTAATTATGATTTGTGGAATAATATCTGCTATAATTTATTTTTTACTTAATAAAAAAATTATTTTAAAATTATTTGGTGAGAATTTTTTCCAAAAAGTATTTAGATTTTTAAAATAAAGAAGTTTATTTTTCAATCTTTTTATTAATATCTAATAAAAATTTAAGAGCAGAAAATACCTTTTCAAAAAGCAAATATTTTGATATACTCTCGACTTTGACAGTTGAGATGAAAAAACTTTCGCAAAGCCAGTTAA
>CAYOJY010000016.1:0-10711 GCA_964404455.1 uncultured Muribaculaceae bacterium
CAGTCTATTCATATATAAGTGATAAGAATGGCTTTAATAGTCCAATATATGAAACCGAGATAAAAACAGTAGAATATAACTTACCGGAAGTAACAAATGTAGTATTAAGTGAAATAAATGAAACCAGCATTAAGGCAACAGTAACCGGTAAAAACGGCACAGGAAATATCACAACATATTATTATTCGAAAGATGATGGAGTAACGTATGAAAGTAGTACCAGTAATACTTATACATTTACAAACTTAACACCGGGAACTAATTATCAAATAAAAGTATATGTGAAAGATAATAATAATTTTGAATCAACAATATATAATGTTCTAGGAACAACAACCTATACTAATCCAAGTACTAACAGTGTAGTATTTAGTAATGTTTTAAGTAACCAATTTACCATTACTGCAACAGCAGTAGGTGGAACAAACTCAGTAAAGACATATTATTATTCGAAAGATAATGGAGTAACGTATCAAAGCAGTACCAGTAATACTTACACTTATACAGGCCTAACTCAAAATACAACGTATAACGTGAAAGTATATGTTGAAGATACTTTAAACTATACCTCAAATATAATATCAACCAGCACTAAAACGGCAACTCTAACATTAGCGGGAACAATATTAGCCAATAATGGCGGTGCCACAGCAATAGTGGCTAAGGGCAATCCAAACTTTGCAACAACAGCTACAACCAATGAAGGAATGTATGCGATGACCGATGATTATGGAACAAGTTACTACTTCCGTGGAGCAGTCGATAATAACTGGGTAAAGTTTGCAGGTATTTATTGGCGAATAGTCCGGGTAAATGGGGATAATAGTGTCAAACTAATCTATAGTGGAACAACAGCCCCTACAGAAGCCCAAAAAGTGGTAATGACAGGTAGTGGAACGCAAATAACAACTCTGGCATTTAATTCAAAATATAATAGAGCTGAATATGTCGGATATATGTATACAGTTGGTCAGCAAAGAGGTTTAGGAACAGCTAGTACCATCAAAACATATTTAGAAAGCTGGTATGGAAGCAACTTAGCAAGTTATGATAATAAAATAGCTGATACAATATTTTGCAATGATCGAAGTGCATATACAAATACCGCTGGAACATCTTCAGGTGGTGGAACAGGAACATTAGAAACCTATTATGGAGCATATATAAGATTAGCTACAGTACCTAATTTAGTATGTCCACATAAAAATGATGCATTTACAAAAACAGACACAACGAAAGGAAATGGAAAATCCTTACAAAAGGTTGGTTTATTAACTGCAGACGAAGCGTCAGTAGCCGGCATCGGAACCAGTAACTATTTGTATACAAATAGTTACTGGTTGGGCTCGCCGTCTCGTTTCAGTTCTACCCTTCTGTGGGCTCTTGGGCTTTATATGGATTTTTCTGGTCTGAGTAACGATAGTGTGAATACTACTTGTGGCGTTCGTGCGGTAGTTTCACTGTCATCAGATATCTATTCGTTAAGTGGGAATGGAACATGGAATAATCCATATGTAATAAATTAATTTGCCGAAGAAAAAACACTTTGTCGTCAATTTGAATATATAAAGGCGACATTCCTGTTATAAGAAATATATTAATCCAGAAGTATTTTAATTTATCAATAAAATATTGCTTTATATAAAAAAGTGAATTTTTTAATTGAAAAAAAAGGAAATAACATTCTTTTAGGTAAAATATACTATAGGGAGTAATTTTAATGATTACGGATAGTGAAATATTAGAGGTAAGAAAAAAAGCTGATATTGTAGATATAATTTCAGAGTATATTGATGTTGTTCAAAAAGGCAAAAATTATTTTTCAGTTTGTCCTTTTCATGATGATCATAATCCAAGTATGTCTATATCAAAAGAAAAACAAATTTTTAATTGCTTTACATGTAATACGGGGGGGAATGTTTTTACATTTGTAATGAAATTTGAAAATATTAGTTTTCCTGAATCAGTTAAACTAGTAGCAAATAAAGTTGGCATTAACATTTCTTATAAAGAAAAAAATACAACAACTAAATATACACCAGCTTTTAATATAATGGATTTAACTAAAAAGTATTATATTAATAATTTAAATACCCAAAATGGAATTAATGCTAAAAAATATTTAAATAATCGTGGTATCAGTGATGAGGCCATTAAAATATTTGAAATTGGCTATGCTTTGGATGAAAAAAATAATTTAATCAATTTTTTAACTAAGCAAAATTATCTTAAGGAAGATTTAGTTGACTTGGGTTTATTAAATAAATCTGGACCGGATATTTATGATTCGTTTCGTAATCGAATAATGATTCCAATTTCTAATTTAATAGGTCAGACTGTTGGTTTTACGGGAAGAATATTTAATAATGAGGACTTAGCTAAATATATTAATACAAAAGAAACTGAAATATTTAAAAAGGGAAATATTTTATTTAATTATTCTAATGCTAAAAATTATATTAAAAATGCTAAGAAATGTATTTTAGTTGAAGGTAATATGGATGTCATTAAAATGTTTTCTATGGATATAAAAAATGTAGTGGCTTTAATGGGAACCGCATTAACTAATGAACAAATTACAGCTTTAAAAAATTTAAGAGTACCAATAACGTTACTTTTAGATAATGATAACGCGGGTTTAGACGCAACAATTAAAATAGGGGATGTCTTACTAAAAAACAATATTAATTGTGAGGTTATTCGTTTGACTGGGGCAAAAGATCCGGATGAATATATTGAAAAATTTGGAGTTGAAGCTTTAAAAGATAATATAACCCATGCAATTAAATTTATTGATTTTAAAATAAATTTATTAAAACAAAATAAAAATTTAAATAGTGTGGAAGAATTAGCGGATTTTATTAAAAATGTTATGGATTCATTAAAGTATGTGGATGATTTGACTCAAAATATTACAATTGATAAAATCAGTAAAGATTATAATATAGACATTAATATTTTAAAACAGGAAATAATAAAAACAGACAAGAAAGAAAAAATAGCAATAAAACCATCAAATGAAAATACAACGAAAAAAAATGATAAATATAGTTATTTAGCTAATGTAATTTTATATTATATTGCCAGTGATTATAAATATGCAAGAATATATAAGTCTGATTTAAATTTTTTTAAAGAAAAAATAGAAAGAGCTATTGCCAGCGAAATAGATTATTTTCATAAAAATAATCAAAATGCTGATTTTGCGGATTTTTTAACATATATTACGCACAATGATGAATATTATCAAAAAGCTTTAGATATTTTAAATCAATTTGCGGATGAAGAATTAGAGCATCAAAAATTTCTTAATTATTTAAAAGCAATGAAAAAAAATTTACAAGATGATGAAATAAAAGAATTAAAATTAAAAATAAAAAATGAACTTGATACGGATAAAAAAATACAATTAATTAATAAATTAACTGTAATTAAAAAAGGAAGTGTGGATTATGAAAGAAATTAAAACATTAGAAGAAAGAAAAGAAAGTCTATTAGAATTAGGTAGGAACCAAGGATATATTACCTTTGAATATTTAGCCCAAGAATTAAAGGGATTAGAAATTGATAGTGATACTCTGGATGATATTTATAATATGTTAGTTGATGCTAATATTTCGGTCGTTACTGAGGATGAAGGTCATTCTAGCACTAAAAAAGGGCATGCTAGCGATGAAAATAAAGTAATATTAGATGAATCTGCTTTAACTAAAGATGTAAATATTAATGATCCAGTAAGAATGTATTTAAAAGAAATTGGGAAAATTCCGCTTTTAGCTGGCGATGATGAGTTGAATTTAAGTATTCGGGTTGCTGAAGGGGATGAAATGGCTAAAACATTATTAGCTGAAGCCAATTTACGTTTAGTGGTAAGCATTGCTAAAAGATATGTTGGTCGGGGATTATTGTTTTTAGATTTAATTCAAGAAGGTAATATCGGTTTAATGAAAGCTGTCGATAAATTTAACCATGATAAAGGATTTAAGTTTTCAACTTATGCTACATGGTGGATTCGTCAGGCTATAACAAGAGCGCTTGCTGATCAAGCAAGAACAATTCGAGTTCCTGTTCATATGGTAGAAACCATTAATAAAATGACTAGATTTCAAAGGCAAATGACTCTAGAATTAAACCGGGAACCAACTGTTGAAGAAATTGCTGAAAGAATGGGCTTAACCGTGGAAAAAATAAGAGAAGTTATTAAAATAAGCCAAGAACCTGTTTCGTTAGAAACTCCAATTGGAGAAGAAGATGATTCTCACCTCGGAGATTTTTTAAAAGATGAAAATTCTTTATCACCTGAAGAATATACCGAAAATGAAATGTTAAAAGAAGAAATTATACAAGTATTGATGAGTTTACAACCAAGAGAACAAGAAGTTTTAGAATTAAGATTCGGTTTAATTGATGGAACTTATCATACCTTGGAAGAAGTTGGTAAACGTTTTAATGTAACAAGAGAAAGAATTAGACAAATTGAGGCTAAAGCTTTAAGAAAATTACGTCATCCATCAAGAGCTAAAAAATTAAGAGATTTTTTAGGTGAGTAATGAAACTTTCGCAAAGACTTAAAAATATTGCTTATTTAATTGATGAAGGATCGATAATTTTAGATGTGGGAACAGATCATGCTTATTTACCAATATATTTGATTAAAAATAAGCTGGTTCATAAAGCTTATGCTTCAGATATTTCCAAAAAAGTACTTGAAACTGCTGAATATAATATCAAAAAGTATAATTTAAGTAATAAAATAATTTTATTTGAAAGTGATGGATTAAAAAATATTGATGTTTTTTTTGATACTTTAATTATTACGGGAATGGGTTATAATACCATTAAAAATATTCTAAGTAATTCTAAGCTTCCTGATAAAATAATTATTCAAACAAATAGTGAGCATTATAATTTGCGAAAATATATGAATGAATTAGGCTTTGTAATAAAAAAAGAATTATCTTTCATTGATAAAAATATTTATTATGTGATTATAAAATTTATTCGGGGCCAAGAAAAATTAACCAAACCGGAATTACTGTTTGGAAAATCAAATAATTATGAATATTATTTATATTTAAAAAATTACTATCAAAAAATAAAAAAATCTGTTCCTTTAAAAAGAAAAATCAGATTTATGTATTATATTATAATTTTAAATAAATTATTGAAAAAAAACAGGGCTTGATTCATTATTGATAGTCTCGCTTTTATTTTCAATAGTATTTTTTACTTGGGAATTAACATTTGTTTTTGTGGATGATGTATTTTTAAATTCATTAAATACAGAAAAAATATTTTTAGCATTACTAATTAATGGTTTAGCTTCTTTATAAATTGGAATTACTTGATTTGCAATATTAAGTGTCTGGGAAATTCCCGTTAAAATTTTTGCTAAGGATAGCCCAGAAGAAACTGTATTTACCCCAAACATATAATCACCCTAATAAAATATATGCTAAAAAATTAAAAAAGTTATTAAAAACTTTCAAATTATGATATAATTTATTTAAACTAGAAAGGGCGATAAAATGGATACTGGTATAGAGTTATTAGAACCAACAAAAAATTCAAAAAATGATAATAAATTAATATATATTTTAATGATTCCTCTTACTGTTTTAAAATATTCATTAATTGGACTGAAAATAATAACGCATGATTTGATTCTAAATGTTTATAATGCCTTAAGTTGGAATATAGATAAAACTTATCGAACTACTAAAGATGCTTTAAATTCTGAGGATATATATGAAAGAACAAAAGGAAGAAAAAAGAAAGAAAAAACTTATAATTACAGTAACGCAACTTTAAAAAAATTAGAAAAAGAAAAAGAATTGCTATTAAATGATTTACAAACTTCTGGCGCTACTAGAAGTAAAACTACAAATGCTTATTTTTTTAAAGTTCGGGATAATACAGGTAAAATTATTACTGGAACGATGAATGGTCTATCTAAATTAGATATTAATGCCTTCTTATTAAATGAAGGTTATGATGTATATGTTATTAAAACTTCAAAATGGATAAATTTTGCTTATAAGGATTCTACTTTATTAGGCTCTACTAAAATGAATACTAAAGAATTAATATTTTTTATTACTCAATTATCTACTTATTTAAAAGCGGGTTTAACTCTAAGTAATTCAGTAAAAATATTAAGTCGCCAAATGAATAAAAACAAAGCTAAAGCTCGAGCTTTTCAATCAATAAGTTATGAATTAACTTTAGGGGAGAGTTTTTTTACTTCAATGGAAAAACAAGCTAATATGTTTCCTCCTTTATTAATTAATATGATAAAAGCTGCTGAAGCAAGTGGAACTTTAATTGATACATTGGATGATATGGCTAATTATTATACCGAATTAAACACTACTAAAAAACAAATGATAAGTGCAATATCATATCCGATAACAATTTTAATTTTTGCGATTGTGGTAGTTAGCTTTATTTTAATATATGTTGTCCCTCAATTTACGGCTATATACGAACAAAATAATGCAGAAATTGCCGGTTTAACTTTATTTGTTATTAATTTTAGTGATTTTTTATCTAAAAATATACTTTTATTATTGTTAGGTTTTGTTATGTTTGTTGTTCTTTTAGGAGTTTTATATAAGCGAATAAAATCTTTTAGAACTATATTTCAAATGTTTTTAATGCGTTTACCAATTATTAAAAATGTTATCATTTATAATGAATTAACAATATTTGCTAAAACGTTTGCTTCCCTTTTAAGAAATAATGTTTTTATTACTGAAAGTATGGATATTTTAAGCAAAATAACTAATAATGAAATATATAAATCTATTTTATATAAAACAATTAATAATATAGTTAGAGGTGAAAAAATATCTGAAGCCTTTGAAGGTCATTGGGCTGTACCAGATGTAGCTTATTTTATGATTGTAACGGGAGAATCAACTGGAGAATTAGATAATATGATGCAGAAGGTTAGTGATTATTATCAAGAAATGCATAAAAGTGTTGTAAATAACTTAAAAACATTAATTGAACCGATTTTAACAGCTTTTTTAGCCGTAGTAGTAGGTTTGATTATAATTGCGGTAATTGTACCAATGTATGGCGTTTATGATACTTTGCAATAAAGTTAGGATTGGTGAATAATTGATATATTTAATTTTTATAATTGGAACAATTTTAGGTTCATTTTACTTAGTAGTTGCAACTAGATTACCAATTAATGAAAATATTATAAATTCAAGATCACACTGTGACCATTGCCAAAAAAAATTAAAGTGGTATAATTTAATACCTATTTTTTCTTATTTATTTCAATTGGGTAAATGTACTCAATGCAAAAAAAAGATTGCGCCCATTCATTTGATTGTTGAATTGGTTACCGGTTTTCTTTTTGCAATATTATTTTATTTTTTAGGTTTTAGTTATGATTTTTATGTAGGGATAATTGTAGCTTCTTTATTAATAATTATTTGTATTAGTGATTTTAAATATATGATAATATTAGATTCCCCCCTTGTTATAAGTGCTATTTTAGTATTTGCTTTACAATTATATTTTCATGGTTTTAAAATAGCAGGCTTAAGTCTTATTGCGGGAAATCTTATGTTTTTTCTTATGTTGGGTATCAAAAAAACAGGAGATTTTATTTTTAAACGAGAATCTCTTGGTGGGGGAGATATTAAATTTTCCTTTGTAATAGGTCTAATATTAGGCCTTAGATTAAGTATAGTGGCTTTAATCCTGTCAGCATTTTTAGCCCTTCCTGCTTCAATTGCAAGTGTTTTAACAAGTAAAAATAGGGAGGTTCCTTATGGACCCTTCCTAGCAGGTGCATTATTTATTATTTTTATCTTTATGGATAAATTTATAAATATGCTTAATTATCTGATTGCATAAGCAACAACTGAAGCAATTACACTACCAACCATTACTAGTACCATTAACCATACTGCTGCTTTTCTGATTTTTTTATTCAAACTTATCACCCTTCTTTAATAATTTAGCATAATATTAATATTTTTTCAATATAATTTATTGGTGATAAAATGAGGACAAGCAATACCAAGATGATTTTTTTGTTTTTTAGTATACTATTTATTATGTGTTTAGTTATTGGAATAGTTTTTGCTAAAGCAAATTATGAAGAATCTATTATTTTACATAATTATATATTTGATTTCAAACAATTAAATAGTGGTAATTTGTTTATTAATATTGGGGTTTTTTCATCTTCATTAATTTTATCTTTTCTCGGCATCGGAATTATAGTTTTGATATTTTATTTTTGTTACCAAATATTTACCTTGGGGTTTGTTACTTATTTATTATTAGAAATAGCTGGTATTAAAGGTTTTATATTTTTAACTTGGTATGTTCTTATTACAAAATTATTATTTATCTTACTCTTTATTTCTTTATTTTTTTACATATTTAGGATTACTAAATTATTTATTTTAGCTTATTTTAAAAAAGAAACAATTGATTCAATAAAATTATTTTTTTTAATTAAAAGATCTTTAATTATTATTACATTTGTTTTATTTAATGATATTATTTTATACTTTTTTGGCGAAAGCTTAATGGGAGTAATGGTAAATTTATTAAAAATTTGATATACTTGATATGTGATAATTATGAAAAAAGTTGTTGTTGGGATGAGTGGGGGAGTTGATTCGGCAGTAGCGGCCTTACTTTTACAAAAAGAAGGATTTGAAGTTATTGCGCTTTTTATGCGTAACTGGGACAGTACGATTAATAATGAAATTAATACCAATCAAGATTTTGAACAAATTTGTCCGCAAGAGCAAGATTATAATGACGCTAAAGCGGTTTGTGATAAATTAAATATTCCTCTTCATCGCGTTGATTTTATTAAAGAGTATTGGGATTATGTCTTCGTTTATTTTATTGAAGAATTAAAAAAAGGGCGAACACCTAATCCAGATTTATTATGTAATAAATACATTAAATTTGATTTATTTATTAAAGAAGCAAAAAAACTTGGGGCGAATTATATTGCTACGGGTCATTATGCTCGCATCAGCGGTAATAAACTATTAAGAGCAAAAGATTTAGATAAGGATCAAACTTATTTTTTAGCAAGTGTTTCAGTTAATCAATTAAAAGATGTTTTATTTCCCATTGGAAATTATACAAAAAAAGAAATAAGAGAAATTGCCCAAAAACATAATTTGCCGATATTTGCTAAAAAAGATTCTACTGGAATTTGTTTTATTGGCGAAAGAAATTATCAAAATTTTATTAGCAACTATTTAAAACCTAATCCCGGGGATATTGTTAATATTGAAAATAAAGAAATTATTGGCAAACATACTGGTCTGATGAACTATACAATTGGCCAAAGAAGAAATGTAGGCTTAAGCGGTGATGCCAAAAGACATTATGTTTGCGGAAAAAACGTAGAAAAAAATATTTTATATGTATCGTTTGGAGACAATGAATATTTATATTCTAATTCCTGTATTATTGAAAATATAAATTTTATCAGTTCAATCAGACCAACCTTTTGTACAGCAAAATTTAGATATAGGGGTGAAGATATTCCGGTAATTTTAGAATATTTAGAAAATTCTAAAATAAAAGTAACTTATGAAGGTGGCGCGAAAGCTGTTACACCTGGGCAAGCCTGTGTTTTATATTTAGGCGAAGAATGTTTAGGTGGCGGTTTTATTGAATCAATTTATAAAGATAATGAACTACTTTGGTATATTAATGGTTGACAAAAAAATGTTAACACTTGTATAATTAAGTTGTAAATGCAGAAAGGGTAGTGTATATAATGCAAATTTTAAATAGTCTTTTACAAGAACTAGGTATTTCCAAAGTTAAATTATCTAAATATTTAGGAGTATCAAGACAAATGGTATATAACTATTTAGTTTTAGATAGTTTAGATAAATGGCCGAAAGAAAAACGTTTATTATTATTGCAACTTTTAGATATAAAAGATTTAGATGAAAAATATTTAATGGAAAAAATGAATGATACAGAATATTTGCTTGGTATTGAACAAAGATTAAATCAAGCATTAAAATCTAATGTTGATTTTGATAATTTTTTTGATGTTTCAGAATTAAGTAAAGAAAATAAAGATATTTTAATAAATTTAATTAATATAATTCGGGATTTATTATTAGAGGATGATTCAAATAATCAAAATGCTAAATCAATGAAATATTTATATTATTTACTTCAATCTTTTGAAAATATTCCAGAAATTAAATTTGTTTTTGCTTATATGGCTAAAATTAATACATTTATTAAAGAAGATGAATTTGTGTATGACGAATCAAAACAATTTATCTTTGAATGTATTTTATATTCCGCATTAAATTTATATAGCAATGGGGGAGAATTAAGTAAAAATAAAATGTTAGAAATACGTCATAGATTAATTAAAGATATTGAACAAAAAAAAGAAGAAAAATTAAGTAGAACTCAACAACTTTTTACTATTAAAGATCAAGCATTAAAAGAGTTGGGATACGCGGATTTCAATGATATGAACGCAAATGAAGTAATAGAAAAAATAGTTGAAATTGAATCTAGAAAAGTTTAAATTTAATATATCCCCTATTTAAAAGTAGGGGGTTGTATTTAAAACTAATATTTAGTGTACTTTAAAAATTAATCTTGAATTCTATTTTTAATATGTTTATACTTTATTAATCTAAATATTATTAATATAACTATAATAAAAATAATAATA
>CAYOJY010000016.1:10811-15694 GCA_964404455.1 uncultured Muribaculaceae bacterium
AAATAATAATACTTTAAAATAATACTTTATAATATATCTAATATCTTATAATTATGAGATATATAATTTTAATTTAATTATTTTATTCAAGTGAGAATAATATATATTATGTTAACCTACACTTGTTTTTTATAAATGTAAGATAATATTTACAATCATTAAGACTGCTCCAAATATTAATCCAGTCTTTACAGCTTTATTTTCTTGATATTCTAATGCTTTTGGAAATAACTCTTTAATAGATAACGTTATCATTATACTTCCAACTAGTAACAATATAATATTGATTAAATCAATTGTTATATAATTTTTTAAAAACAAATATGTTAAAGTCGCTCCTAAGGGTTCGGCTAATCCAGATATAAAAGTATATTTAAATGCTTTTATTTTTGATTTAGTGGAATAATATATAGGAACAGCAATGGCGATTCCTTCTGGAATATTATGAAACATTATTGCCGCTCCTAATTTTAGACCTAAATCAATATCTTTATATGTACTCATAAAAGTGGCAATTCCTTCTGGTAAATTATGAATCATTAAAACAATCATACTTAATATTCCTAATTTAAATAAATCATTTTTACTTTTACTTTTATTTATTAAATTGGTAATTATTGTTATAAGAATATACCCTACTCCACTGACTATAAATACTAATATTAATCCTTTAATAATTTGAGTGTTTTTGAGTATACTAAAAAAGGATTCAGGTATTAATTCCGTAATACTTATCCCTATCATAATACTTAAAGATAAGGATAATGAAAAAGCAATAAATTTATTGACATTTTTTTCCTTAAATTTAAAGAAAATCACTAAAGCTCCAATTACAGTAGATAGTCCGGCAATTAAAGAAATTAAGAAAGCAAATAAAAACATAATATCACATTAAAATATATGCTAAATTGTTTAAATCTACCAATTATAATTAATAATAAAATGAATTAAGTAGTTCGTTTTTGCCATACTATAAATGGGAGGTAATTATGAACAAAGCAAGAGAAGCGAAAAACAGAAATAAAGCTCGTGCTAATAATAAAAATAATAAAGCTGAAGCTAATAACAAATCTAATTTAAGAGCTAAATAGTTATTAACTTATAAAAACCAAAATAATTTTGGTTTTTATTATGCATGTGGATGATTTTGGTAATCTTCAAACTTTTTTTGATTTTGGAGATGAGCATATATTTCAGTTGTAACTATATTTTCATGGCCTAAAATTTCTTGAATAACACGTAAATCAGCACCATTATTAAGTAAATGGGTGGCAAATGAATGTCGTAAAATATGAGGGGATATGTTTTTATTAATTCCAGCTTTGGCTGCTAACTTTTTCATAATCTTAAAAAATCCCTGTCTGGAGATATTATAGCCTAAATTATTAATAAAAACATATTCACTATTTTTAGTTTTTAAAATAAAATTACGATATTCTTCAATATATAATTTCAAATATTTTATACTAATATTATTTAAAGGAGTAATTCTTTCCTTTTTCCCCTTCCCCATTATTCTTATTTCACAGGCAGTTAAATCAATTTGAGATAATTTTAAATTAGTTAATTCGCTAATTCTTATTCCGGTTGCAAATAATGTTTCTAACATGGCTTTATTCCGATAATCATTAGGTTTGATTAATTTTATATTTAATAATTTATCTATTTCATCTAAATTTAAATAATTTGGTAGTTTTTTATCTATTTTAGGCATTTTAATGCCCTCACAAGGATTTTTATTGATTATCGACTCATTTACCAGAAACTTATAAAAAGATTTAATAACAGTTAAATAATGAGCTTTTGTCTTGCTACTTAGTTTAATACTATAAATATAATCTTTAATATTATCTTGTTCAAGAAATATTATGTTTTCGTTTTTAAAAAAATTATTAAATTTATTTAGATTATTTTGATATGAATCATAAGTATTTTGAGATAATTTTTTTTCATATTTTAAAAAATTTAAAAATAATTCAATATATTCAATATTTTTATGCATATCATCACCAATATAATTATAACTAATTTTAATTAATAGTTCAAATATAGTATTAGAGAGTTCCTTATGTACAAGTAAAATTATACGTGATACAATTAGTTAAGTGATGAAATATGGAAATACTTGCAAATAATTTTAGGCCTAAATTATTAAATGATATTATTGGTCAAAGTCATCTTATTGGTGAAGGAAAAATATTAACAAATTTAATTAAAAATAAAAAAGTTTTTTCGATGATTTTATATGGTAAACCAGGTGTGGGTAAAACTAGTATTGCTAATGTAATTGTTAATGAATTAGATATGCCACATAAGTTTTTAAATGCTACTATTAATAATAAAGCTGATTTTGATTATGCAATTAATGAAGCAAGAATGTCTGGAAATATGATTTTAATTATTGATGAAATTCAGCGAATGAATAAAGATAAACAAGACTTGCTTCTTCCATATATAGAAAATGGTTTAATTATTTTAATTGGCTTAACGACCGCTAATCCATATTATAAAATTAATCCGGCTATTAGAAGTAGAGTACAGATTTTTGAATTAAAGGATCTAACATTAGAAGAAATTAAAGAGGGTTTAAAAAAAGCAACTGGGTTATTAGAAAATATAAATATTGATGATGATGCCTTAAATTATATTGTAAACTTAGCAAATGGTGATTTTAGGTTTGCTCTTAATTTATTGGAAATTGCTTACTATTCATCATCAAATGGCATAATTGATATTGAATTATTAAAAACCATTAATAATAAACCGGCTTTTGTTGGCGATAATAATGAAGAAGGTCACTATGATTTATTGAGTGCATTGCAAAAATCTATTCGAGGAAGTGATATTGATGCTTCTATTCATTATTTAGCCAGACTTATCGAAATGGAAGATTTAGATAGTGTTTATCGAAGATTATCGGTTATTGCTTATGAAGATATTGGATTAGCTAATCCTAACATTGGTCCGAGATTATATGCAGCAATAAAACTTTCTGAATTAGTTGGCTTACCGGAAGCTAGAATTATATTAGGAGAAATAGTTAGTGAAATGGCTTTATCGCCTAAAAGTAACAGTGCTTATTTAGCTATAACAGCGGCATTAAATGATATCCGTTTAGGTTATTCAGGTAATATTCCAGATAATATCAAAATTAATAGTAAAAATTATGTTTATCCACATAATTATCCTAAAAGTTATGTTAAGCAAAATTATTTACCCGATAAAATTAAAGATAAAAGATATTATTCACCTAAAAACAATAATGTGGAAAAATTATTATATAAAATTTATCAAGAAACGAGGAATGAATTATGAAAATAGCCGTTTTAGGAACTGGTCATTATGGATTAGCTATTGCTTATGCTTTATCTAAAAAAACTGAGAATAATATTATATTATGGTCTCATAGTATTAAACATGTAGAGGAATTTAAAACAACTAAAAAATTAGCTTCAATAGTTAACTTTAATCTTCCTAAAAATATAAATGTCACTAATGATTTAAAAGAATCTTTAAATCAGGCAGAAATAATTTATATTGTAACATCTTCTAAATATTTTTTGTCACTTATTAATGAGATAAAACCTTTTTATAATAAAAAAACTCCTATTTGTATTGCCACAAAAGGAATTGAAGAAAATTCAAAAGAATTATTATCTAATATTACCCAAAATATTTTAAGAACAAATTCTGTTGCTGTTATTTCAGGACCTAGCTTTGCAATTGATATAATCAATAATGAGCCTGTTGCTCTTGCGTTAGGAACCCGTTCCCGTAAAGTTGCTTTTATAATTAAAAAAACTTTAAGCAACGATAAAATAAAATTAAGATTTACTACTGACATTATAGGTGTTCAACTTTGCGGTGCAATTAAAAATATTGTTGCAATTGGCGCCGGTATTATTAAAGGTTTAGGCTATTCAGAATCAACATTGACATTTTTAATTACTGAATCCCTTCATGATATTAAAAATGCAATGAATTATATTGGGGGGAAGAAAAAAACAATTTTATCATTTTCCGGTATTGGTGATTTAATACTAACCTGCACTAGTACTAAAAGTAGAAATTTTTCTTTTGGGGTTATTATTGGTAAATATAAAAATTCTCAAAAAAATAAAGAATATTTAGAAAATAACACTGTTGAAGGTTATTTAACTTTAAATACTATTTATAATTTATTAAAAGAAAAAAGAGTCGATATGCCGATTATAAATATCTTATATGATATTATATATAACGATAATCGTCCAGAAAAATTATTAGAATTCCTAATTGAAAAAGAGTGAAATTTCACTCTTTTATAATATCACGAATAATAAAATAAGCCATATATAAACCAGCAGTTGAAGGACACATCATCATAGAAGAAATTATGTTTTTATTTTTAATAGGTATTTCTTTACTAGCAACTACATCAATATTTAAATCAATATTTTCTTTTTTTAATAATCCTCTTATTTTTTTAGCCAAAGGATCATTTTCTGTTTTATTTAATTTAGTTAAATATATTTTAGTAGGATCTATTCTATTTCCCATTCCCATTGCCGATATAATTATAATATTATTATTTTTAGCATATTTGATTAATTCTATTTTAGTTTTAACACTGTCGCATGCATCCAATATGTAATCATATTTATCTAATTTTTTTATATTAGTTTCATCTAAAAAAATATTTTTGGTAGTTAAATTTAATTTAGGATTTATCTTTTGATATTTTTCCTTTGCAATACTCGTTTTTAATTGATTAATAGAATTTACTTCAGCAATTATTTGCCGATTCAAATTGGTTATTTCAAATACATCAAAATCAATAATAGTGATATTTTCAAAACCACTTCTTACTAAACATTCTAAAGCAGTCCCGCCTACTCCACCTA
>CAYOJY010000017.1:0-15032 GCA_964404455.1 uncultured Muribaculaceae bacterium
TAATTATCAATATAATTTTATATTAAAAGGCGGGTTATTACTACTTTCACTAAAAGAAACTCAATTAATTATCATTTTGAGAAATTCATGAGGATAATGATTCGATCAAAAGTTGATAAAAACCATTGGTTGTTTTGATTTGTTTTAAAATATTTATTGCAAACTCGTTTTTATATTATTTTAGCAAGCTATTTCAAGGGTTTGCTCTTTATTTTGCTTGAGGTCATCCTCATCGATATGATATAATAATAGATATAAATATCAACTATATTTATGTAGATAGTAAACTAAAAAATAAAAGTCTATAATAAAGTATGAATTATAGACTTGAATATTAAACATGCTATCTAAAGTGATATTAAAAATATGAAAAAAAATTAAAAATAATTGAAAGGAGTTCAATAGGTCTTTAGGGAAGATACTGCTGTTTAATCATTGAAATAAAATTATTAATGATTAAATGTCCGGGTGAATAGAAACGTTCACGTCGTGGGACAGGCGAAAATGTGGAGATTGTATCAAAAATTTACCTATTGTTATGATAAAAAATGTTTGAATTTATTGGTGATAGGTTATCAAATGCTTTAAAAAATATTAAAGGTATGGGGAAAATTACCGAAGAAAATATTAGTGAAGCAATGCGAGAAATTCGCTTGGCTTTATTAGAAGCTGACGTTAATTATGAAGTGGTTAAAGAATTTATTGCAAAAATAAAAGAACAGGCTTTGGGAGTGGAAATTTCCAAAAGTTTAAAACCTGATGAAGTATTTATTAAACTTTTAAAAGATGAATTAATTGCTCTTTTAGGAGGAGATTATAAACCATTAGAAATGGAAAAAAATCCTATTATTATTATGTTAGTGGGGTTACAAGGTAGTGGTAAAACCACAACGGCGGGAAAACTTGCTAATTATGTAAGGAAAAAATATAATAAAAATCCGCTTTTAATTGCCGGCGATGTTTATCGACCTGCCGCTATTGATCAGCTTGAACAGATCGCAAAATCTTTGGGTGTAAATATATATGCGGATAAAGAAAATAAAAATGTTGTTGAAATAGTTCAAGCTGGAATAACTTTTGCTAAGGAAAATAAAAACAATTATATTATTATTGATACGGCCGGAAGACTGCAAATAGATGAGGAACTAATGAATGAATTAGTTGAAATTGAGAATTTAATTAAACCTCATGAAAAATTATTAGTAATAGATGCGATGATGGGTCAAGATGCTATTAATGTAATTAAAGGATTTAATGAAAAACTTAATTTAACTGGGGCTGTTATTACAAAATTAGATGGAAGCACCAAAGGTGGGGTGGCTTTATCTATTCGTCATTTAACCAAAGTTCCGATAAAATTCGCGGGAGATTCAGAAAAATTAGATGGTTTAAGTGAATTTTATCCGGAAAAAATGGCTGAGCGTATTTTAGACATGGGGGATATTTGGGCAATTGCCAGTAAAGTTGAAGAAGTTATTGATGAAGAAGAAGCCAAAAATCAAGCCAAAAAATTGAAAACAGGGAAGTTTGATTTGGAAGATTTTTTAGCTACTATGAATCAAATGAAAAAATTAGGACCAATTGAAAATATTTTAAAAATGTTACCTGGAGCTAGAAAAGCTGGTTTAAATAATATTAATATTGATCCAAAAGATCTTGCTCATATTGAAGCTATTATTTTATCAATGACTAAAGAAGAACGAAAAAATCCAGGTATTTTAAAAGCAACACGAAAACAGAGAATAGCTAAAGGTAGTGGCAGGAGTGTTGAGGAAATTAATCGTTTATTAAAACAATTTGAAGAAATGAAAAAAATGATGAAAATGTATTCGAGTGGAAATTTAAAATTGCCATTTTAGTTACACTTTGTATGAATTTTAATGAAAAAATCAATAACCTTTTTGGAGTTATATTTTTTGTTACAAACTATTTATGCGTAAATTAAAAAATGCCCCATGTGTTTTTGAAAAATTAAAATTAATCAAATATTTTTGGGATTTATAGACTTCGCGTAAGCGATTTGATACAATAACTATGGTGTTAATTATGAAACAGGAAAACTTACGGAATTTTTCAATTATTGCCCATATTGATCATGGTAAAAGTACTTTAGCAGATCGGATTTTAGAATTTACTAATGCGGTTGATAAAAGAGAAATGAAGTCACAACTTTTAGATAGTATGGATTTAGAGCAGGAACGTGGTATTACAATTAAGCTTAATGCTGTTCGTTTAAATTATAAATATGATGATGAAGATTATATTTTAAATTTAATAGATACCCCAGGTCATGTTGATTTTTCTTATGAAGTTTCAAGGAGTCTGGCGGCATGTGATGGAGCAATTTTAATTGTTGATGCAGCTCAGGGAATTGAAGCTCAAACACTGGCTAATCTTTATTTAGCCATTGAAAATGATTTAAAGTTAATTCCCGTTATTAATAAAATTGATTTACCCAATGCTGATATTCCTAAAGTTACAAGAGAATTGGTAAATATTTTAGGTTTTAAAGAAGAAGAAATAGTTTTAGTAAGCGCTAAAACCGGGGTAGGTATAGATAATTTATTACAAGCAATCATCAAGGGCATTCCAGGACCTAAAGTTAATAATAATTTACCGACAAGGGCTTTAATTTTTGATAGCTATTTTGATACTTATAAAGGGGCAACTTTATTAGTTAAAGTTGAAGAAGGAAAAATTAATGTTGGCGATACAATAAAGTTAATTAATATGCAAAGTGAATTTCAAGTTGTTGAAGTAGGTCATTATATGCCTAAAGCTGTTAAAGTTAAAACTTTGGATAGTGGAAGTGTAGGTTATGTCTGTGCGGCTATTAAAAATATTTCGGAAATAGCTGTTGGTGATACTATTACAACTAAACAAAATGAAGCTAAAATACCCCTTCCGGGTTATAAAGAAATGAAACCGATGGTTTTTTCAGGTATTTTTCCCACGGAAATTAATAAATTTGAAGATTTAAAAGAAGCTTTAGAGAAATTAAAATTAAGTGATTCTTCTTTAACATATGAACCGGAAAAATCTGATGCTTTAGGTTTTGGTTTTAGAATTGGTTTTTTAGGTTTATTACATATGGATATTATTATGACGCGTTTAGAAAGAGAATTTGATTTAAATGTAATTGCTACAAGTCCAAGTGTTATATATCAAATCTATTTAACTGATGGATCAATGATTGCAATAGATTCGCCTAATAAAATGCCAGACAAAGTAAGAATAGATTATATTAAAGAACCTTATATTTCAACTAATATAATAACTCCAAATGAATATATCGGTTCAATTATGGAATTATGTCAGGAAAAAAGAGGCATGTTTAAAAATACAGAATACTTAGATGAAAAAAGAGTAAATATTCATTATGAAATTCCGCTTTCGGAAATCGTTTATGATTTTTATGATAAATTAAAAAGTTATACTAAAGGTTATGCTTCTTTTGATTATGAATTAACTGATTATAAAGTCAGTAGTTTAGTTAAAATGGACATTTTATTAAATGGCGAAGTGGTTGATGCTTTATCGGTAATTGTTCATAAGGATTTTGCTTATGACAAAGGTAAAATAATAACGGTAAAACTTCAAAAACTGATACCAAGACAAATGTTTCAAATTCCTATTCAGGCCAGTATTGGCTCAAAGGTAATTGCCAGGGAAAATATTAGTGCATTAAGAAAAAATGTTTTAGCTAAATGTTATGGGGGAGATATTTCTCGTAAAAGAAAATTATTAGAAAAACAAAAAGAAGGAAAAAAGAAAATGAAAATGGTTGGTAGTGTTGAAGTTCCTAGTGAAGTATTTTTAGAGGTTTTAAAAAATGAATAACGAAAATGTGAATTCTATTTACATTCACATCCCATTTTGTAAGAAAATCTGTAATTATTGTGATTTTTGTAAAGTTTTATATCAAGAAGATTTAGTAAATATTTATTTAGATGAATTAAAAAAAGAAATCGAAGATGCAATTTTACCTAATAAAATAAAAACTTTATACATTGGCGGGGGAACACCCAGTTCTTTATCTATTATTAATTTAAAAAAATTATTAAATCTTTTAAATGCCTTTAATTTAGATTCTGATTATGAATTTACTTTTGAATGTAATTTAGATGATATTGGGGAAGAATTATTAACTATTTTAAAAGAATATAAAGTTAATAGATTAAGTATTGGAGTTGAATCATTTAATTATAAAAAGTTAGAAATTTTAGGTCGAAATGCAGAATTTAAAGATGCTCAGGCTAAAATAGCTTTATGTAGAAAATTAGGTTTTAATAATATTAATATTGATTTAATATATGGAGTTACTGATGAAGATTTAAGTGTTTTAAAAAGCGATTTGAAAAAAATATTAAAATTAAATCCGGAACACATCAGTGCATATAGTTTAATGATCGAAAATAATACAATTTTAAAAATTAAAAATATTCATGAAATAAATGATACCTTAGATAGTAAAATGTATCATTATATTATTAAAAAATTAAAAGGTAAAAAATACAACCATTATGAAATAAGTAATTTTTCTAAATTAGGTTATGAATCAAAACATAATTTAAATTATTGGAATAATGAAGAATATTATGGTTTTGGATTAGGAGCATCAGGTTACTTTTCGGGTGTTAGATATAGTAATGTAAAAAATATGACTAAATATTTAAATGGAGAATATATTCAAGAAAAAAATATTTTATCTAAAAAGGAAATCATGGAATATGAATTAATTTTAGGTTTAAGAAAAACCAAAGGAATTAACATTAAACATTTTTATCAAAAGTTTAATGAAAATATTCAAGATATTTTTCCAATAGAAGATTTAATAAAAATTAAAGATTTGTTGAAAAAAGAAGATTATATTTTTATAAACCCTAAAAAATTATATTTAATGAACGAAATTTTACTAAAGTTATTAAAATAGAAATAATATCAAATAATAACTAGAAAAAATGTTGAGGAAATATTATCTGTAAAATAAAATAGAGTTAATAAAATATTAATGTCATAAGTAAAGATAATATTTGAATTTACTGGCATTCTAGAAAATCTGAATAAAATATTAAAATAAGTTCTTACTTTGACTTAATATTATTTTTTCAGAGGGGGATAATATATATAATTTTTATATTATTAAAAGATTATTTTTAATAATTCTACACACAATATATTAGGTGATATTGTGTTAAAGACATTAAATATTTTAAATGGAAAAATAAGTCCTAAGTTTGATCCTTGGTGGGATACATATAAAGTTATTGTTAATGAGGAAGTTTTAAGTTTAAATTTATATTATGACATAGAAGAGGGAGATTCTATTGTTGTTTTAAATAATAATAGTTTTCTTCATGATGAAAATTTAGTGACAATTGAAGTTAATAATAACTTAGGCGAAATTTTTGTTTATAATTTTACAGTTGTTAAAGAAAAAAGCCAGGAAGTCTTAGGTGAAGAAAACACAATGAGCAGATTGGAAATTCCTAAAAATTATGAAACTCCTAGCTATGTTGCACCGATCATTTCAGGAGTTTGTTTTATTTTAATTTTAATAGTATTTAAATTATTATTTCTAGGATCTAAAAAAAGGTAGGTTTATTTAAACAATCGTAAAAAATGTCAAATCCTGAAAAAGAATATTAAAAGTGGTGGTTTTATTGTATACTTATATTAGGTGATGCAATGAAAATCATAGTAACGGCGGGAGGAACTGGTGGACATATTTATCCAGCTCTGGCAATTATTAATAAATTTAGGGAAAAAGAAAAAAATTTAGAAATATTATATATTGGAACCCATAATCGAATGGAAAAAGAAATTATTCCTAAAGAAAATATTAAATATGAGGAATTAGAAATTTATGGTTTTAGCAAAACAAAAATGTTTAGAAATTTTAAAAATGTTTTTTTGATTAAAAAAGCTTATAAAAAAAGTTTAAAAATTATGAAAGATTTTAAACCTGATGTTGTAATTGGAACTGGTGGGTATGTAACTTACCCCGTTATTAAAGCTGCTAAAAAGTTAGGAATTAAAACTTTTATTCATGAACAAAATAGTATTCCCGGAAAAACTAATAAAGTATTAAGTATGGGAATTGATTTAGTCGGAGTATCATTTCAAAATAGCGGTGTATATTTTAAAAATGCCAAAAAAGTTATTTATTCGGGTAATCCTTGTTCTTCAAATGCTTTAAAAACTAAAATTATTAATAAGGAACAAATGGGGTTTAAGAAGGATAAAAAGTTAATTATAATTGTTGCGGGTTCTTTAGGAAGTCAAACTTTAAATACTAAATTTAAAGCATTTTTAAATGTTATTGACAAAGAAGATTTTGAAGTATTTTATATAACTGGTAAAAATTATTATGATGATTTTATTAAAGATATAAAATTATCAGATAATGTTAAAGTTGTACCATATTTAGATAATTTAGCAGGGTTAATGAAAAATGCTGATTTAATTATTTCCAGAGCAGGGGCATCTACTATTAGTGAAATACTTTCACTGGAAATACCTAGTATTTTAATACCTTCTCCGTATGTTGCGAATAATCATCAATATTATAATGCCCTTGATTTAATGAATTTGAAAACCTCAATTTTAATTGAAGAAAAAAATTTGTCGGTGGAAAAACTTTTAATAACTATAACAAATTTATTTAATGACCCAGATAAATATAATGAAATGAAACAAAATTTAAAAAATATTAATAAAGAATCATCAGCGGATTTAATATACAACAATATTAAGGAGATGATTTGATTTGTTAAAATATATTACTAAAGAAAATATTGATTTAAAAAATTACAATACTTTAGGTATTGGTGGTTTTGCTAAATATTTGTATGAGCCTAATAATTTTTTTGATTTAAAAGAAGCGATTATTTATTATCAAAAAAGTAATATCAAATATTATGTTTTAGGTGAGGGGTCTAATGTTATATTACCAGATGAAGATTTTTCTGGCGTAATTATCTCTCTTAAAAATTTAAATGAAATAATAATTGATGATGAAAAAGTAATTGTCATGGCCGGAGTTAAACTTCCATATTTTAATTATTTTTTATTAAAAAACGGTTATGTTAATTTTATTTGGACCTCAGGTATTCCCGGTACCTTGGGTGGAGCAATATATGGTAATGCCGGGGCATATAATCACAACATATTTGAAGATTTAATAAAAATAACAGTTTTAAAAAATAATGAAATAGTGGAACTTAATAAAAACGATATTAGCTATTCTTATCGCTTTACTAGTTTAACGGATGAAATTATTTTATCAGCGGAATTTAATCTGAAAAAAGGGAATATAAATGAAGCAACAAAAATGATGAAGGAAAATTTAGTTAAAAGAAGTAATAATCAGCCTCTTGAATATAAAAATGCCGGTTCGACTTTTCGCAATTCAGAAAATAACTTTGCGGGGTCATTAATTGAGCAAGCTAATTTAAAAGGTAAAAAAATAGGGGGAGCTAAAGTTAGTTTAAAACATGCTAATTTTATAATTAATGAAAAAAATGCCACTAGTGATGATATAATTAAATTGATTGATGAAATTAAAAAAGAAGTAAGAAAAAATTCTGGGATAGATTTAGTTCTAGAAAATAAAATTATAAAATGGGAAGAATTATGAATAAAAAAGTCAAGAAAAGAATTAATGTAAAAGGGTTTTTGTTTTTAATTTTATTATTTTATTTATTGGGAACATTTTTATTTATGATAATAAAGATGCCGGTTAAAAATATTAAAATTGAAGGACTTGTTTTATTAAAAGAGGCGGAAATATTAAAAATTGCTAAAATTAATGATTATCCTAATATTTTAAAAGTTTCTAAAAATAAAATTGAAAAAGAACTTTTAACTTTGCCTTTAGTTCAAGAAGTAAATATTAAAAAAACTTTAACAGGAAAATTAAATATTGAAATTAAGGAAAATAAAGTTTTATTTTTAAATGCTAATACGGAAAAATTGGTTTTAGAAAATAATAAATTAACAGATTATAATGAGTTGTATTTGGGGGTTCCCATTTTGATTAATTATACGCCAGATGAGATATATTTAAATTTAGTTAAAAAAATGTCTTTAATTAATCAAAATATAATTAATAAAATTAGTGAAATTAAATATGATCCGAATATTAAAGATGAGGTTGTTTTAGATGATGGGCGGTTTATTTTGCAAATGAATGATGGTAATAAAATTTATATTAATATTGTGAATTTTAATAAATTAGCTAAATATGATGAAATATATGAAATTTTAGAAAAGCCTGGAATCCTTTATTTAGACAGCGCTAGTAAAAATTATATATTTGAAGCATATAATTAAAGAGGCATTCATGAATTACGATAAGAAGTTACAAGAAATAATCAAAAATTTAGAATATCGTCCTAAATTATTATTACATAGTTGCTGCGGTCCATGTTCTAGTTATGTAATTGATTATTTAATTAATTATTTTGATATAACAATATATTATTATAATCCAAATATAGAACCGGTAAATGAATATTTGAAAAGAAAAGAAGAACAAATCAGATTTATTTCGGAATATAAAACAAAATGGGCTTTAAACTATATTGATGTGGATTATGAAAATAAGATATTTAAGAAAATAACTAAAGGTTTAGAAAATGAAGTAGAGGGGGGCTCTAGATGTGGGTTGTGCTTTAAATTAAGATTAGAAAAAACTTTAATGAAAGCACTTCAATTAAATTATGATTATTTTGGTACAACTTTAACCGTTAGTCCTTATAAAAATAGTAAAATAATTAATTTAATTGGAAAGAATTTAGAAAGTTTATCTGGATTAAAATATTTATACAGTGATTTCAAAAAAAATAATGGTTATAAAAAAAGTATTGAAATGAGTGAAAAATATAATTTATATCGTCAGGAATACTGTGGTTGTTTAGCCAGTATCCCCTTGCGTGATAAAGTTTAGTATGATAAAATACTTTTGGCAGTAAATGCAAAAAAATAAACATTAATGGTGATTATAACTTCGAGTGCCTTTTAAAGGTGTAGTTATAAGTTGAAACATTAAGACGTTAAAACGAAGGAGGAATGAAATTTATGGCCGTAGTTTCTATGAATTTTTTATTAGAAGCTGGTGTGCATTTTGGACACCAAACAAAAAGATGGAACCCTAAAATGAAAGAGTACATTTTTGGAGCAAGGGAAGATATTTATATTATCGATTTAGAAAAAACAAATACTCTATTAGAACAAGCTTATAATGAGCTTAAAACAATTACTTCGAATGGAGGTAAAGCTTTATTCGTTGGGACTAAAAAGCAAGCTTCCGAAGTTTGTGTGGAAGAAGCCATTAGAAGTAAGTCTTATTATGTAACAGAAAGATGGTTAGGTGGAATGTTAACAAAAGATGGAACTTTTGATAAGTTACCTAAAAAAGAAGTTATTGGACTTAAAAAAGAATATGATAAACTAAACCGAGTTTTATGTGGCATTAGGGATATGATTAAATTACCTCAAGCATTAATTATCGTTGATCCTAAAAAAGAATTTAATGCCATTAAGGAAGCTAAAAAATTAAATATTCCTGTATTTGGTTTAATTGATACAAATGCTGATCCGGATGTTTTAGATTTTGTTATTCCGGGAAATGATGATGCTGTAAAATCTATTAAATTAATTTTTGGGGTATTAAACAATGCAATTTGTGAAGCTACTGGATTAGAGATGATTGATTTTTTAAATGAAGAAGATAAAAAAACAGTAGTTAAAAAAGAAGATAAAGATGAACCAGTTGCGGAAATATTTGCAGAAAAAGAAATTGAAGCAGTAAAAGAAGAACCCGAAATTACTGTAAAGGCTACTGTTGAAATAGTTGAAGAGATTAAAAAAGTAGTTGAACCGACTGAAGAAAAGAAAGAAAAAATTGACAAACCAATCAAAGAAGAATCAAAAGTAGAAGTTGAAAAAAAACCAAGAAATAGTAAAAAAGTTTTGGAAACTAAAGAAGAAAAAATTGACAAACCAATCAAAAAGGAATCAAAAGTAGAAGTTGAAAAAAAACCGAGAAGTAGTAAAAAAGTTTCGGATGTTAAAGAAGAAAAAGTTGATTTAAATAAGTTATCTTTGACAGAATTAAAATCTTTAGCTAAAGAGTCTGGAATTAAAGGTTATTCAACTATGAAAAAAAATGAATTAATTGAAATATTAAATAAATAAAAGGGAGAAATAAAAATGGAAATAACAGCAAATATGGTAAAGGAACTTAGAGAAATGTCTGGAGCCGGAATGATGGATTGTAAATCCGCGTTACAAGAAACCGGCGGAGATATGGAACAAGCAATAAGTTATTTAAGAGAAAAAGGTATTGCAAAATCAATTAAAAAAGAATCTAGAATTGCCGCTGAGGGACTGGCAAATGTATACATTGAAGGTAATCAAGCAATTATTATTGAAGTAAATAGCGAAACTGATTTTGTTAGTAAAAATGAATTATTTAAAGAAATGATTGATACCATTGGTCATATTATTTTAATTCACAAACCAGCAAACATTGATGCAGCAGGCGATTTACCCACTGATGAAGGAACAATTAAAGATCTAATTATTGCTAAAGCAGCTAAAATTGGTGAAAAATTATCTTTAAGAAGATTTAAGGTATTAGAAAAAAATGATAATGAAGTATTTGGTTCATATATTCATATGGGAGGTAAAATTGCGGTTTTAACTAAATTAATTGGTGCCAATGAAGATGTAGCTAAAGATGTGGCTATGCAAAATGCGGCAATGAAACCAACTTATATTTTTCCAAATGATGTGCCGGCGGATGTCATTGATCATGAAAAGGAAATTTTAAGAAATCAGGCTATTGAAGAAGGTAAATCAGAAGAGATTGCTGAAAAAATGCTTGAAGGCAGAATTAAAAAGTTTTATAAAGAAAATTGTTTAATTGAACAAATTTTTATTAAGGACGATAGCATGTCAATAAACGATTATTTAAAAAAATCTGCTAGTACATTACTTGAAGCCATTCGTTATGAAGTGGGTGAAGGAATGGAAAAAAAAGTTGAAAATTTTGCAGAAGAAGTAAAAAAACAAATCGGATAGGCAAAAAAGTCTATTCTTTTCAATAAAGCTATGTTATAATATCATTATATTTTCAAAGGGGACCTTTATTTGACACATTATTTTACCAGTAATGAAAACTTGAAAAGTGAATTAAGAACAATAAAATATGTTAAAAATAACATATCTTTTTGCTTTTATAGTGATATTGGTATTTTTTCAAAAGATAAAATTGATTATGGAAGTTCATTCTTAATTGATACATTTTTAAAAAATTTGCCTGAGAAGCATCAAAAAATTTTAGATGTAGGCTGTGGTTATGGTTTTTTGGGCATTGTTTTAGCTAAAATTTTAAATATTGATGTAACTATGGTTGATGTGAATAAAAGAGGAATTCATTTAACAAATATGAATGTTTTAGAAAATAATATAAAATCAACCGTATTAGAAAGTAATATTTATGAAAAAATAGAGCAAAAATATGATGTAATTATTACTAATCCACCTATTAAAGCCGGAAAAGTAGTGATAAAAAAAATTCTAATCAATGCTCGAAATTTTTTGGAAGATGACGGGGAACTTTGGTTTGTTATTCGTAAAAATCAGGGGGCGTTGAGTATTTATAAAATACTTTTAGATTACTATAAAATTCGAATTGTTGATAAAAGCAAAGGTTTTTACATTTTTAAGGCCAAAAACATTGACAATTAAAGTTGATGTTGTTAGAATTATAAATTGGTGACTCGTTTTTTAAAACGAGAAAAAATAGTCTTAATAATTAAGTTTGGGGTGATATCGTGGCATATAAATTAAGAAAATTTGGAGACTATCGCGAAAGAAAGGATTTCGCAAAAACGAAAAGTACTTTAGAATTACAAGATCTTTTGGAAGTACAAAAAAAATCTTATCAAAACTTTCTAGATACTTTAATAAAAGAAATTTTTGAAGACTTATTTCCTGTTGAAAGCTTTACAGGAAATATTTCACTTGAATTTGGTAATTATTATTTTGAGGAACCAAGATATTCAGTGAAAGAAGCAAGAGAAAGAATGGTTAACTATGCATCACCATTAAAAGTTGAAGCACGTCTTTTTATTCACGAAACTGGTGAAGTAAAAGAACAAACTATCTTTTTAGGTGATATGCCATTAATGACTGAAGCAGGTACATTTATTATTAATGGAGCAGAAAGAGTAATTGTATCTCAATTAGTAAGAAGTCCATCTATTTATTATAAAAAAGAAATTGATAAAAATGGCCGAAGAATAATTACAGCGGAAGTAATTCCTAATAAAGGAACATGGTTAGAATATGAAACAGATGCTCGTAATGTAGTTTATGTAAGAATAGATCGAACAAGAAAGATAACAGTGACAACTTTATTAAGAGCATTGGGATTATCAACAGATGAGGAAATAATTAAAATATTTGGGGAAAATGATTTTATTAAAGCAACTTTGGATAAAGATAGTTCAAATAATACAGAAGAAGCATTAATTGAACTATACGAAAAATTGCGTCCAGGAGAACCAGCAACATTAGATAGTGCAAAAAATCAATTAATTACTCGTTTTTTTGATCGTTTTAGATATGATTTAGCTAAAGTTGGTCGTTATAAGTTTAATAAAAAATTAAATGTAGTGGATCGTTTACTAGGGTGTACTTTGGCTGAAGATATTAAAATTGATAATAAGGTTTATGCGAAAAAAAATACTTTAGTGGATAAAAAATTATTAGAATCAATTAAAGAAGCATTTAATTTAGGTTTTAATATTAAACAAGCTAAAGTTAATGAAGAGCTAGATGATTATAAAAATATTCAAACAGTTAAAGTATATACACCAGAAAATAAAAAGCAAAAATTAAATTTAGTTGGGGTGGATACCAACGTTGATGTAAGAAGATTAACAATACCAGATGTTTATGCTTCTTTATCATATTATTTAGGTTTACATTTTGGAATTGGTTCAGTTGATGAGGTTGATTATTTAGGAAACCGTCGAGTAAGACAAGTTGGTGAACTAATTAGTGCTCAATTTAGAATTGGGATAGCTAGAATGGAAAGAGTTATTCGTGAAAGAATGACAACTCAGGAAATTGAAACAGCAACACCAAAAACTTTAATTAATATCAGGCCTGTTACGGCAGCTTTAAAAGAATTTTTTGGATCAAGTCAATTATCAAAATTCATGGATCAAATTAATCCAATTGCGGAATTAACTGATAAAAGACGTTTATCAAGTTTAGGACCTGGTGGATTATCAAGAGAACGCGCGGGAATGGAAGTTCGAGACGTTAATGCATCTCATTATGGTCGTATTTGTCCAATTGAGTCCCCTGAAGGTCAAAACATTGGTTTAATTACTTCATTAGCGGGGTATGCAAAAATTAATGAATATGGTTTTATAATGACACCATATTGCAAAGTGGAAAATGCAAAATTAACGGATGAAATAGTATATATGACAGCGGATGAAGAAGCTGATTATTATATTTCTCAAGCAACAATTAAAATTAATGAAAAAAATGAAATTATTGAAGATGAAATTATTGTTCGTTTAAATGATGATAATGTTATTGTAACTAAAGACAAAGTTAATTTTATTGATGTGGCTCCTAGTCAAGTGGTCTCAATCACTACTAGTTGTATTCCATTTTTGGAATTTGATGATGCGAATCGGACATTAATGGGAGCCAACATGCAAAGACAAGCAGTGCCTTTATTAGTGCCAGATGCCCCAATCGTAGGAACTGGTGTTGAATATATTGCGGCAAGAGATTCAGGAAGTTGTATTGTTTGTAAAGCTGATGGTATTGTTTATTATGCCGATAGTTTAAAAATAATTGTTCAAGTTGCAAATAGTAAAGATATATATTATTTAGCTAATTTTGAAAGAAGTAATGCTGAAAGTTGTGTTAATCATAAACCTTTAGTAAAAAAGGGCGATGCGGTTAAAAAAGGCCAAGTCATTGCTGATGGTCCCTCAACGGATCAAGGCGAGTTGGCTCTTGGTCAAAATATGATTGTTGCCTTTATGACTTTTAATGGTTATAACTATGAGGATGCCGTAATTTTAAATGAAAGATTAGTAAAAGATGATGTATATACATCACTCCATATATCCCATTATGATATTGAATGTCGAGATACAAAATTAGGACCGGAAGAAATTACGCGAGATATTCCCAATGTTGGGGAAGATGCTCGTAAGAATTTAGATTCTACTGGTATTATTCGAATTGGAACTGAAGTTAAAGAAGGCGATATATTAGTTGGAAAAGTAACACCAAAAGGTGTTCAGGAATTAACTAGTGAAGAAAAATTATTACATGCTATTTTTGGTGAAAAAGCAAGAGAAGTAAGAGATACATCATTAAGAGTAGATCATGGCGCAGCAGGAATTATTCATGATGTAAAAATATATACTAAAGAAAACAGTGATGAATTATCTCCAGGAGTATCAAAAGTTGTTCGGGTTTATATTGTTCAAAAAAGAAAAATTCAAGTTGGTGACAAAATGTCTGGTCGCCATGGTAATAAAGGTGTTGTCTCTTTAGTTTTACCTGAAGAAGATATGCCTTATATGGAAAATGGTAAACAAGTGGATATTTTATTAAATCCGCTAGGGGTTCCATCTAGAATGAACATTGGGCAAATTTTAGAACTTCATTTAGGAATGGCTGGTAAAAAATTAGGCATACATTATGCTACACCGGTGTTTGATTCCGCATCATGGGATGATATTGTTGATGAAATGAAAGAAGCTGGAATGGCCGAAGATGGAAAAATGATTCTTTACGACGGAAGAACTGGCGAAAAATTTGATAATAGAATTAGTGTTGGAGTTATGTACATGGTTAAATTACATCACATGGTTGATGATAAATTACATGCTCGGGCAACAGGACCTTATTCATTAGTTACGCAACAGCCATTAGGAGGAAAAGCTCAATTTGGTGGTCAAAGATTTGGGGAAATGGAAGTT
>CAYOJY010000018.1:0-14505 GCA_964404455.1 uncultured Muribaculaceae bacterium
TCCAACAGTAATTACTATTTGTATACAAATAGTAATTACTGGTTAGGCTCGCCGTTTTATTTCTATTCTGGTAGTCTGTATGCTCGTGGGTTCCGTGTGGGTTCCTCGGGTAGTCTGGATAGCAGTAATGGTGTTTTTGCTAGTCTTGGCGCGCGCGCGGTAGTTTCTCTGTCATCTAATATCTCTTCATCAAGCGGAGATGGAACATGGAATGACCCATATATTGTACAATAAAATAAGGCTTTAAGGGCTTTTTTTATTTAGAATAATATGTTAAAATCTTTTAAAGAGGTAGATAATATGGTAAATGAATTTAAGAAGTTTATTTCAAGAGGAAATGTTTTAGATTTAGCGGTGGGTGTTATTATTGGTAGTGCATTTAGCAGTATTGTAACTAGCTTGGTAAATAATATTTTCACTCCATTATTAGGTTTAATTTTAGGAGGAATTGATTTTTCTTCATTATCAATTCAATTTAGGGAAACATCAATTAGTTATGGATTATTTATTCAAAGCATTGTCAATTTTTTAATTATAGCTTTTTGTATATTTTTAATTGTGAAAACTTTTAATAAAATTATTAATAAAAAAGAAGAAGAGGAAGCAATTAAACCAGTAAAATCAAACGAATTAAAAACATTAGAAGAAATAAGAGATTTATTAAAAAACAAGGAGTAAAATGTTAATTAATGGGATTAAAATAAATTTAATTATAAATTATAAAAATATTAAACATATTTATTTTCGAATTGATGAAAATAATAATTTAATTGTTTCTTCTCCTTTAAAAATGAAAGAAAATGAAATTAAAAAAATAGTTCAGGAAAAAGAAGAAGAAATATATAAATTATATGTTAAACAGAAAAAGAAAAATGATTTTAATAAAAATTTTATTTATTTAGGTAAAGAATATGTTGTTAAATATCATGATTCTCTTGATAAAGTAGGATTTAAAGATAATTTTGTTTATACTAAAGATGATAATATGTTAGAAAAATTTTTATTAGATGAATGTTTAAAAGTTTTTCAAGGAGAAATAAATATTTGTCGTCAATGTTTTAATAATTTACCAGAATTTAAATTAAAAATTCGAAAAATGAAAACTAGATGGGGTGTGTGCAACACTTGGAAAAAAGAAATTACTTTAAATTCGGAATTATTAAAAAAAGATTTAGAATTAATTGATTATGTTATTATTCACGAAATGTGTCATTTTTTTGAAGGAAATCATGGTAAGAAATTTTGGGCATTAGTGGAAATGGCATGCCCCAATTATAAAGAATATAAAAAGAGGTTAAAATGGTAATAACAAGTATTAATAATGAGAAAGTAAAATATTGGACTAAGTTAAAAGATAAAAAGTATCGAGATATCGAAAAAAAATTTATTATTGAAGGAGATCACTTAGTAAATATTGCTTTAGAAAAAAATTTAGTAATTGATTTAATATCGTTAAATGATGAATTTATTTTTAAAAACAAATTTATAGTTAATGAAAATATTATGCGTAAAATATCTAATCAAAAAACCATAAGTTCGGTGGCGGCTGTATGTAGCTTTTTGGATGAAGCTGATATTGAAAGTAATGTATTATTAATTGATGAATTACAAGATCCGGGTAATTTAGGAACTATTATAAGAAGTGCTGTGGCTTTTAATTTTAAAACGATTATTTTAGGAAATAATACAGTTGATTTATATAATGATAAGGTTATCAGGGCAAGCGAAGGAATGATTTTTAATGTTAATTTTATTAAAAAAGATTTAATAACATCAATTGATGAATTAAAAAAGAAAGATTATAAAATAATTGGTACAGATGTTGAATCGGGTAATAATATTAATGAAGTATTATCTTCTAAATTAGCCCTTATCATTGGAAATGAAGGAAAAGGAATAAATGAATCTATTATAGATAATTGTGATTATTTAGTTAATATTCCGATGAATAAAGTTTGTGAAAGTTTAAATGCTGGGGTTGCGGCTTCTATTTTAATGTACGAGGTATATAAATGAATGAATTTATTTTAATTGGGAAAATAACCGGAACTCATGGTATTAAAGGCGAATTAAAAATAATCAGTGATTTTGAGAAAAAGAATTTAGTTTTTCAAAAAGGTTTTAAAATTTACCTTGAAGATAAAGAATTTAATATTACCAGTTATCGAGTGCATAAAAATTTTGATATGATAACAATTAATTCTTTAAATGATATTAATGAAGTAATAAAATATGTAGGTTTAAATGTTTTTGTTAAGCGAATGGATTTAAATTTAAAAGAAAATGATTATTTATTAAATGATTTAATTAATTTTGATGTATATGATGAGGATATTCATTTAGGGATTGTTAATAGTATTTATAAAAGCCCTAAATATAACTATCTTTTAGTAGCGGGTTTAAAAGAATTTTATATTCCATTAATTGATGAATATATATTAAAGATTGATTTAATTGGAAAAAAAATATATACTAAACATGGTGAGGATTTGATATTATGAAAATAGATATATTAACCCTTTTTCCTGCTATGTTTAATGGCTTTATTAATGAATCAATTATTAAAAGAGCTATTAAAAATAAGCAAGTGGAACTTAATTTAATTAATTTTAGAGATTATTCACCGCTTAATAATAAACAAGTTGATGATACAATTTATGGTGGGGGTCCGGGAATGCTTCTTCGTTGCGAGCCAATTTTTAATGCAGTTAATAATATTAAAACTGATGATTCATATATTATATTGTTAAGTCCTGAAGGTAATGTGTTTAATCAAAAAAAAGTGAATGAATTAAAAAATAAAAAACATATAATTATAATATGTGGGCATTATGAAGGTTTTGATGAAAGAATTAAATCTTTAGCCGATGAAATTATCTCAATTGGTAATTTTATTCTTACCGGAGGAGAAATTCCAGCAATGGCCATTAGTGATGCGATTATCCGAAAAATTCCGGGAGTAATTAATGAAGATAGTTTAATATCGGAATCATTTAATGATGAATATTATGATTATCCCATGTATACAAAACCAGCTTTATATAATGATATGGCGGTTCCTGAGATACTATTAAGTGGCGATCATGCTAAAATTAATAAATGGCGAGATGAAAACCAAAAAAAGATAAAAGGTGATTTATGAAATTTAATATTAAAGAGATTAAATATACAAAAAACGATACTTTTGTTTTAGAATTAGCTGATGGTTTTGAATTTATTTTACCCAAAAATAATGCCAAGGTAACTTTATATAACTCTTTTATGATTGATTTTTATATTAGAGAAAGATATTTAATTAAATATAAAAAATTACTTTCGTTAATGCTATTAATTTTAAATGATGATGATAATTCAGATACCGATTTTGAAATAGCTCTAAATGAAATCACGCGATTGGAAAGTGTTGTTTTAAATGAATATAAAAAATATTTAAAAATTGAAAACATTAAAAAAATGTTAAAGGAAATATATATATTAAAAGAAGAATTAAGAAAAAAAATGGAATTGACTTATCGGATGAGTCAGGGAATCAGCAGGTGATTTATGAAAAAAAACAAATTAGTAATAACTTTATTACAAATTATTTTGATAATAGCTGGGAGTGTAATTATATTTAATATTTTTATGAATAAAAATTATAATGTAATATTTGATTCCAAAACACCAATTAAGGAAGATATTGTTTTAGTTGGTAAATGGGTTCAAAATAATTAAAAAATAATTTGAAAATTTTAGTTTGATATGGTATAATTACAAAGACCCAAAGAAAATAATCCGCTGGAATTACCATGATTATTGGTTAAATAATATAGAAAGGATGTTTTAATTTTGACAAATTTAGTTGATAAAATTAATAAAAAACATTTACGTAAAGATATTCCAGAATTTAGAGTAGGGGATACTGTTAAAGTTGATGTATGGGTAAAAGAAGGAAAAAAAGAAAGAATTCAAGCTTTTGAAGGTTTAGTAGTAGCTAAAAACAGTGGAGGAATTTCCGAAACTTTTTCAGTTAGAAAAACCAGTGGCGGTATTGGGGTAATTAGAATATTCCCAGTTAACGCTCCAACAATTGATAAAATAACAGTAACTAAAAAAGGTAAAGTTAGAAGAGCAAAGCTTAACTTTATTAAAAATATGCGTAAAGAATATAAAGTTAAGGAAAGAAATTAAGGTCTTTCCTTAACTTTTTGTGTGATACAATGAAAAAAGTGAAATTTAAAGATATTTTATCTTATTTAATTATTATTGCAGTTGTTCTTCTTATTAGAGCTTTTATAATGACTCCAGTAAAAGTTGTTGGCGATAGTATGGTTCCAACTTTAATTAATGGTGATGTTTTAATTTTAAATAAACTTGATCGTAATTATAATAGATTTGATATTGTTGTTGTTAAATTAGAAGAAGAAAATGAAGAAATAATAAAAAGGGTTATTGGCTTGCCTGGGGAAACTATTGAATGTGAAAATAATCAATTGTATATTAACACTAAAAAATTAGATGATCCTTATAATGATGGTTTTGTTGAGGATTTTTTATTAATCAAATTGGAAGAAAATGAATATTTTATAATGGGGGACAACCGTAAGGTTTCTAAAGATAGCAGAAGTTTTGGCAAAATTAATAAAAAAGATTTAAAAGGAAGCGCTAATTTAAGATTATTTCCTTTTAATAAAATTGAAATTGTAAAATAAAGAAAATTTTAAATAAAAATAATTGAAATTATCCACTTTAGATAGTAAGAATGATAGGAATAATAAAAATGATATAAGTATTTGATAGTGATATGAATAAATTTAAATTGATATAACTGAATATCAATTAAATATACTTTCACTTGATAATTTTTCAGCATTTGGTTTGGAATTGGATGGTGAATATTGAGTAAAGCCAGTATAAAAACTGTTAAAGATCAGTAATTTAGGGAGGTATTTTTATATGAATAAAAGAATTTTCACAGGAAGTTATAATACTTGTAAACGCGGTAATTTGATTTCTATTTCTGGTGATAGGGGTAAAAAAGCAGGCTTTACTGGAAAATCCATTCCACTGTTAGCGCCTAAATTAGTTTTTTGGCAAATATGGCATGATAATATTGGAAAAATATCAGAAGAAGATAATATGAGATTTTATATAGAAGAATATTATAAACAAGTATTATCAAAAGTTGATATTGAAACTTTATTGGAGAATGAAAAAGATCCAATTTTATTATGTTATGAAGATGCAAATCAATTTTGTCATAGACATATTTTAGCAGAATATATAAAATTGTTATATAATATAGAAGTTCTAGATATAGAGATAAATGAAAATTTTGAAGTAAAAATAAATGATAGACCTAATAATATTAAAATTATATTAATTGATGTAATAAATAAATTTAATGAAAAAGAGCAAATAAAAGTATTAAAATTAGGAAGTGAATTAAATGAGCGAAAATAAAACAAACATAAACTTGGTAGTGGAGTTTTAAAGAAAATCATTGTTAAGTTCTTAAAAAATTCACTTTATTATACATTGGAAAAAAATAATTTAATATGGAAGGAAAACCAAATATGAATATTGAGAAAGTAATAAAAGATAGTTTAGTTAATTTTGATGGAAAAGTTGCAATATATTATGATGATTTAAAAGGAAATATAATTAAATTAAATGACAAAGAAAAATATAATGCTGCAAGTTGTATAAAAATATTTATTTTAATAGAATTATTTAATCAAATAAATTTAGGAACTATCGATAGAAATAGTAAATTAACTTATTTAGAGAAACATTATGTTGATGGAAGCGGTATAATTAGATATTTGACAAAAGGAATTACATTACCAATTCTTGATTTAGCAACCTTAATGATGATTATAAGTGATAATATAGCAACGAATATGTTAATCGACTTATTAGGAATAGATAATATAAATAAAACAATAAGGTCTATTGGCTGTACTGATACCGAAATATATAGTTGGTTTAAAATAGAAGATGAAGTGTTTTCAGTAACAACTGCATATGATTATTATTTGGCTTGGAAAAAGTTAAATAACAATGAATTATTTGATCAAAAATTAACAAATGAAATTATAAATATAATTAAAAATCAAAAGTATCATGAAATGATTGGCGATGGAATTGATGAGGTATATAGGAATACAGATATGCCATTCATAAATTATATTGCAAGCAAAAGTGGGAAATATCAATCTATTAGAAATGATGGAGGAATTGTTTCTACAAAATATGGAAATTATATTTTAATCATATTTATAAAAGATTTTAAGGATATTGATTACAGAAACGATAATTATGTTTATAGTAAAGGTAGAAATATTAGTAGCTTAATTTTTAATGAATTTATAAGAAATAGCTTAAATATAAAATAAGGAATTAGAGAAGTTAAAAGAAAAATAAAATATTATAACTTTGATGTTTTTAAATAGGATTTGTAAAAGGAAGGAATTAAAAGTATGACAGAAATAATATCGTTAATAGAGAATAAAACTAATTTACCAGAATTATATTCTGAACATGGATTATCATTATATGTAAAACATAATGATAGAAATTATTTAATTGATACAGGGAAAAGCAATAACTTTATTGAAAATGCCTTAAAATTAGGCGTTGATTTAAAAATAATATTATGATAAATAAGCCAACTGGAATAATTTTGAATTTTGTACAATACATAGATTGGAATGCTTATAAGTGTAAAGATTATGAACTTCTACCCAAAAAGGTAAAAGAAATTATTTATAAAATAGAACAAGAAACTAAGATACCAGTTATAATGATTGGTACAGGAGAAAATGAATCTGATATTATAGATTTAAGATAGATTATCTAAAAAAACAAATTAAATAGGAGTGATAAATTTTATGGATATGTATCAAAAAAAAGAACAAAGAAAAAAGAATAAAATAGAGGATAAAAATAATACAGATAACAATGGTAAAATAAATATAAACTGGTACCCTGGACACATGGCCAAAACTAGAAGGCAAATTAAAGAATATATTAATTTAATTGATGTTATATTCGAAGTTGTGGATGCAAGATTGCCTTCTTCTTCTAAAATTAAAGATATTGAAGATATTGTGCGAAGTAAAAAAAGAATATTGATAATGACTAAAAAAGATTTATGTGATTTATTCGTTACAAATAAATGGGTAAATTATTATGAAAAAGAAGGTATAAATGTTTTGTTAATGGATTTAACTAATAATCAAGATTATAAAAAATTATTTTCTTTAACGAATAATATAACAAAGGATATTCAGATAAAAAGATTGGAAAAAGGTTTAAAAGAAAAAGAAATCAAAGCTTTAGTTATCGGGGTTCCCAACGTAGGTAAAAGTACTTTGATTAATAATTTAGTTGGTAAGTCGGTAGCTAAAGTTGGTAATAAACCGGGAGTTACAAAACAATTAAATTGGTTACCCACTAAAAATAATTTGTTGTTATTAGATACTCCAGGAATTTTATGGCCTAAAATAGAAAATGAAATAATTGCTTTAAATTTAGCGGCAACAACCGCCATTAAAAGTGATGTATTAAATATTAGTGATATAGCTAATTATATTTTAATATTTTTGCAAAAAAATTATCCAAAAATATTAAAAGAAGTATATAAAATACCAAGTAACTTGGAGCTATTAGAAATGTATCATCATATTGCTTTAAACATTGGGGCTTTTAATAAAAATGATATTGATTATGAAAAAGTCAGTTTTAAAATATATAATGATGTTGCAAGTGGTAAAATTAAAGGAGTGACTTATGATTTATGGTCGTAGATTTACATGAAATTGAAAATTCTTTATATAATGAAGGATATGAATTAATTTGTGGTTGTGATGAAGCTGGCCGGGGTCCATTAGTGGGTCCTGTAGTTGCTGCTGCGGTTATTTTACCTAAAAATTATGATTTACCAGGATTAAATGATTCAAAAAAGTTATCAGAAAAAAAGCGTTTACAATATTATGATATAATAATTAAAGATGCAATAAGTTATGGTATTGGGATAGTTGAGCCTAAAAAAATTGATGAAATTAACATTTATGAAGCCTCAAGACTTGCAATGAATATAGCTATTGAAAAAATGGATGTAAAGCCTGATTTTATAATCACGGATGCTATGCCCTTAAAAAAAGAAAATACAAAAGCTATTATCCATGGAGATTCATTAAGCATTACAATTGCGGCTGCTTCAGTTTTAGCTAAAGTAACCAGAGATAAAATTATGATAGATTTAGATAAAACTTATCCTGAATATGAATTTGCCCAACATAAGGGCTATCCAACAAAAAAACATCTTGAAAATATGAAAAAATACGGAGTTTTTAAAGAATATCGTTTTTCTTATAAACCCGTTAAGGAAATTGAAGTAGGTGAAAAATGAAAAAATGGAGAGAAAATAAATTTTTTTTAAATTTTAATTTATATTTTATAACTTTGTTCAGTGTCGAAGTTATTTTTCGATTAATTACTAATTTAAATATTTTTACCTGGGATATGATTAGAATCATTTTAGGTGTATTTATCATTTCAATTCTATTTTCTGCTATTTTTTCTAACTTAACAAAAAAAATCAATTTAATTATAAATTTTATTGTACTATTTTTATTAACTACTTATATAATTGCTCAATTGGGTTTTATTAATTTCGTTGGTGTTTATATGTCCTTTAATGCCACAACTCAATTTGGGGCGGTAACTGATTATATTACTGATTTTATTTTATCTTTTAAATGGAACTATTTTTTAGTTTATTTACCCCTTTTAATAGCGGGAATATTAATATATTATAATTATGATAATTATGAACATAAAAATAAATATAGATGGCTTTATAGTTTAAAGTCTTTTGGTTCTAAGTTATTTTTAAGTTCAATTATTATTTTAATTTCTCTTTTTTTGTATCAGAAAACTTTAACTGTGAATTTTATGCAAAATAAGATGCAGTTGATTAATAATAAAGAATTATTTTTAACTTCATCTATTCCAACTATTTCTGTAAAATCGTTTGGGGTTTTAGGTTTTGGAATATCTGATTTAAGAGCTAAATTTTATCATGTGGAGGAAAACACAACTATTATTTATTCTATCTCCCCATCTATTCAAAAAGAGACAGTACGAAAATTTGATGATACCGCCTGGAATAATATTATTAATAAAGAAAAAAATAAAACTTATAATTTAATTAATAATTATTTAATTAATCAAGAATCAACTAGTATTAATGGAAATACCGGAATATTTAAAAATAAAAATTTAATTATTATTATGATGGAATCGGTTAATGATATCATAAATAATGAAAAATATTTTCCGAATTTTAATACTTTATTAAAAAATGGAATATATTTTTCTAATAATTATTCACCAAGAAATAGTTGCCCTACAGGTAATAATGAATTTAGTGGTTTAACGGGTATTTATACCATCTATAATAATTGTACGGCAAATGTTTATAAAAATAATACTTATCCATATAGCTTATATAATTTATTTAATGAATCAAATTATCATACTATTGGGATGCATAATTATTTTGATGCTTATTATAGTAGACACATAATTCATCCTAATTTGGGAGCAGATAAATTTTATGGGGTTAAAGAATTGAATATTCGTTATTCTACTATTTATCGGGAATGGGCTAGTGATGAAGATTTTGCTTCTTCTGCCATGAATATTATTCAAAATAATTTTTTAGATGAATTTCCTTTTATGTTATGGATGACAACAGTTTCACCTCATCAACCTTATTCAGTATCGAGTATTGAAGGTGATAAATATTTAAATTTATTTGAGGAAGAAAGTTATCCGATGGATTTAAAAAGATATTTATCTAAAGTAAAAGTGACTGATGATGCCATCGGGGTTTTACTTCATCGTTTGGAAGAATTGAATATTTTAGATGATACTGTAATTGTTTTATATGGGGATCATTATCCTTATGGATTATCTAAAAAAACTTTAAGTGAACAGTTGAATCGAGATTTAGTTGAAGATTATGAAGTAGATAAGGTTCCGCTTTTGATATATAATAAATCGATAAAATCTGCCAATAATTTAAATTACACATCTTACATTAATATTTTGCCTACTATTGCTAATTTGTTTGATTTAAATTATGATCCAAGATTATATTTTGGGAAAGATTTATTCAGTCCGGAATATGAATCTCGAGTAGTTTTTGCTGATGGTTCCTGGAAAAATGAATTTGCATATTATAAAGCCATAACAGGAGATATTCAATATTATAAAGATTTTAAATATAACATGGATGAAATTCAAAATATTAATAATAAAATAACGGCGGAAATGAAATTAAGTAATTTGATTATTAAAAACAATTATTTTGAATATTTGCATAATCAGTTGACAAATGAAAAAGAATTTATTAAATTAAATGAGACGGAGGAATAAAATGAAATTAGTTATAGTGGAATCACCTTCTAAGTGTAAAACAATTGAAAAATATTTAGGCCAAGATTACAAAGTTGTTTCTAGTAAAGGGCATATAAGAGATTTATCAACCAAAGGTAAATATGGCTTTGGAATCGATGTTGAAAATGATTTTAAGCCTACATATGAAATAATTAAAGGAAAAAATAAAGATGTAACGGCTTTGAAAAAATCAGTTAAAGAAGCTGATAAAATCTATTTAGCAACAGACCCGGACCGAGAAGGAGAAACTATTTCCTGGCATTTATTTGATGAATTAAAAATAGATGAAGGCAAATATGAAAGAATAGTTTTTAATGAAATTACTAAAAATGCCATTGAAAATGCTATTAATAATCCAGGTAAATTAAATATGGATTTAATTAAAAGTGGTGAAACAAGAAGATTTTTAGATCGCATCATTGGATTTAGATTAAGTAAATTAATGCAAAGTAAAACCGGGGGTAAAAGTGCGGGAAGAGTTCAAAGTGTTGCTTTAAAATTAATTGTAGATCGAGAAAGAGAAATTGAAAAATTTATTCCTGAAGAATACTGGACGATTGAAGCCGATTTTAAAACATTTAAAGCATCTTTAGATAAATATTTAGGTAATGACATTAAAATAAAAAATGAGATTGAAGCTAATAAAATATTAGCAGAATTATCTAATACTTTTAATATTGATTCAATAAATGAAAAAGATAAGAAAAGAGCGGCTAAAGAAGTTTTTAAAACATCAACTTTACAACAACTTGCGGCAAGCAAATTAGGTTTTTCTTCAAGCAAAACGATGAAAACTGCCCAAAAGTTATACGAAGGAATTGATTTAGATAACGAAACAGTTGGTTTAATTACTTATATGCGTACCGACAGTGTTCGAGTAGCGGAATCTTTTGTTAAAGAAACTATGGGGTATATTAAAGGTAAATATGGCCAAGATTATATTGGCTATGTTAAAGCTGGCAAGAAAACGGAAAATGTGCAGGATGCTCACGAAGGAATTAGACCTACAAGTATTAATCGTCCGCCTAGTGAAGTTAAAAAATATTTATCTTTAGACGAATATAAATTATATAATTTAATATATAAGAGAAGTTTAGCTTCTTTAATGAGTGATGCGAAGTTTAAAAGTACAACAATTATTTTAGAAAATAATAAATATACTTTTAAAGCTACAGGAAGTGTTTTGATTTTTGATGGTTATTTAAAAGTATATAGTGAATTTGAAGATCAGGAAAATGTTGTTTTACCAGATTTAAAAAATTATAATTCTAAAATTTTAATCGCGGATGAAATTACTAAAGAACAACATTTTACTAAACCTTTACCTCGTTTTAATGAAAGTTCATTAATTAAAGAATTAGAAAGTTTAGGAATTGGAAGGCCAAGTACTTATGCTTCAATTATTGAAACGATTAAAATTCGCAGCTATGTTAATTTAGTTGATAAAAAGTTTATCCCAACCGAAATTGGTTTTGAGACAACCGATAAATTACAAGAATTTTTTAGCGGGATTGTTAATGTGAAATATACCGCAAAAATGGAAGAAGATTTAGATAAAATTGCTTTAGCTAAAGAAAACCATTTAAAGATTTTGCAGGAATTTTATCAGGAGTTTGAACCCCTTGTTAAACAGGCTTTTTCTGAAATGGAAAAAAAGGCTCCAGTAGAAACTGGCGAATTATGTCCGGAATGTAATAATAATTTAGTAATTAGAAAAGGTAAGTTTGGTGAATTTATCGCCTGCAGTAATTATCCAGATTGTAAATATATTAAAAAAGAGAAAAAAGAAGAAAAAGTAGTTATTCCATGTCCAAAGTGTGAAGGAAATGTAATTGAAAAAACAACTAAAAAAGGCAAAATCTTTTGGGGATGTAAAAATTATCCTAAATGTGATTACGCTAGTTGGTATAAACCTTTAGAAGAAAAATGTTCAACTTGTAATTTTAATATGGTTGAAAAAAACAAAGAGAAAACTTGTCCTAACTGTAATAGCTAAAAAGGAGAGCAGTAATGAATAAAAAGTTTAAAAAGTGGTATCGTCTAGACAATGCCGCTAAAATTTTTCCGCCAACAATTAGTAAAAAAGACCCGAAAATTTTTTGGTTTTCTCTTGAATTATATGAAAAAATTGATCAAAAGATTTTAGAAAAAGCCTTAATGATCTCAATAAAAGAGTATCCAATTTTTTTATCTGAATTAAAAAGAGGATTATTTTGGTATTATTTAGAAGAAAGTAATCTTCAACCTATTATTATAGAAGAAACATTTTTCCCCTGTACTGCGTTACCAACTAAATTATTATTTCAAGTATCTTATTTTAATAATCGAATAAATTTAGAAGCCCATCATGTTTTAACTGATGGGGCGGGAACTTTACAGTTCTTAAAATCTTTAATAATTAATTATTTAACAATAAAATATAATATTAATCAAAAATTTGATTTTGATGATAGTTCAATTGAAGATAAAATTATAGATAGCTTTAATATGAATTATACGGTCTCTAAATTAACTTTTGAAAATAAAAAACGAGCTTATAAAATTAAAAATGATTTATATTTAGAAAATAGATTAAAAATTATTAGTGGTGTAGCATCAGCTAAAGATATTTTAAAAATATCTAAAAAATATAATGTTACATTAACTATTTTTTTAACAAGCTTATTAATTAAAAGCATCGGTAGTACAATGACTCAGAAAAATAAAAAGAAAAACATTACAATTGAAATACCAGTTAATTTAAGAAAATATTTTCCATCAAATACAGTTCGTAATTTCTTTAATACTATTTCTATTAATTATAATTTATTAGAAGAAGGCGAAGAATTAGAAAATATTATTAAATTGGTTAATAATCAGTTTAAAGCTAAATTAAATAAAGACTATTTAATTAAAAAAATGAATAATTTTTTATATTTTGAAAAAAACTTTATTATTCGTTTAATTCCTGTTTTTATAAAAGATTTAGTTTTAAAATATATTTTTAAGGGTATTTGTTTAACTCAAACTATGACTTTTTCTAATGTCGGAATTATTACGATGCCAGATGAATTGAAAAAATATATTAAATTAGTTGATGTATTTACAAGCACAAATTCAATTCAAGCATGTATGTGTACTTATGAAGATAATTTAGTCATAAGTTTTACTTCGCATTTTAAATCAGCAGAAATTCAAAAAAATTTCTTTCGGGAGTTAGCAAAACATACCGATAATTTAGTTATTAACGCCAATGTGATAGGTGATGAAGATGAAGAAATGTAATAAATGTAATGTAAGAGTTAACATAAATTCCTTAAATTGTCCTTTATGTAAAAATATTTTAATTGATAATGAAATTAATGATAATATTTTCCCCACAATAGCAAATAATTATCAAAAGCATAATCTATTATTTAAAATATTAGGGCTTATTTCTATTTGTGGAATTTTAATTTGTCTTTTTATTAATTATTTAATTAATAAAGAAATTAGTTGGTCAGGTTTTGTAATTGCCGGGATTGCTTGTTTTTGGTTAACTTTAAAATTAGCAATTTTTAAAGGTAATAATTTTATGAGTATTTTATTTAAAGAATTTAATTTAATTATATTAATTACTTTTTTATGGGATTACTTTACAGACTTTCATAAATGGTCAATTAATTATGTTATTCCATTTATGGCAATTATTTATATTTTCTTTATTTTTATTATGCAGATATTTTATCGTAAAAAAATTAAAGAATATATTGTTTTAGTTTATTTAAATTGTTTAGTCGGTTTATTACCAGGATTTTTATTATTATTTGATATTATTACTGTTAAATGGCCATCAGTTATAGCCGTTAATATTAGTATTATTATTTTAGTGTTTTTGGCAATATTTAATAATAAACACTTAAGAAGAGAATTAGCGCGAAAGTTTCATTTTTAAAAAATAATGTAATTTACATTAAGTATTTTATTAAATTGCGTTTTTTTAATTATTTTTTTAGACTGAAATTTATTTTAGCAAATTACCGTATCTGTAAACTTTAATAAAATTATTTGTCAAAACCAATTTAATATAGTAAAATA
>CAYOJY010000019.1:0-13983 GCA_964404455.1 uncultured Muribaculaceae bacterium
CTGTCGTCAATCTGAATATATGCGCCGATGCCCTGCCTCGGCGCAGTCGAAAAATCAAAATTAGAGAAAGAGGGTCGAAAAACCCTTCTCCTCAACCAATAAATTGGTTGAGGAGTTTTTTTTAAAAAAGTATTTATTGTTCGAATTCTTTTAATATGTTAAAATGTTTGTAAGGAATTGGTGGTAAAAATGATAATTGGTTCACATGTTAGTTTTTCTAAAAATGGATTATTAGGTTGTGTAGAAGATACAATCAAGTATGAAGGAAATAGTTTTATGTTTTATGTTGGTGCACCTCAAAATACTATTAGAAAAGCTATCGATAAAGAAAATGTTTTATTAGCTCATGAATTAATGAAAAAAAATAATATTGATTATAAAGATGTAATATGTCATGCCCCATATATAATTAATCTTGCTTCAGCTAATGAAGCAAATTGGCAATTTTCGGTTAATTTTTTAAAAAGTGAAATTAATCGTTTAAAAGAATTGGGAATTAAAATGATTGTTGTTCACCCAGGAAGTGCGGTTGGCATTGAAAAAATAGTAGGGCTTAATAATATAATTGATGCTCTTAAACTTGTAATAAATGATGAAGTTTGTATATTATTAGAATCAATGGCGGGTAAAGGAACAGAATGTGGTAATAGTCTTACTGAATTAAAATATTTACTAGCACCTTTTCAAAATGAAAATATTGGGATTTGTTTAGATACATGTCATTTGCATGATGCCGGAATTGATATTAGTGAGTTTGATTTATATTTAGATGAATTTGCTAAAGAAATTGGTTTAGATAAACTAAAATGTATTCATATCAATGATTCCAAAAATCCTCGGGGAGCAAAAAAAGATCGCCATGAAAACTTTGGTTATGGTGAAATTGGTTTTGAATCTTTAATAAATGTTTGTTACAATCCTCGTTTAAAAGATATTCCTAAAATATTAGAAACACCACACATAGCAGAGGATAAGAAAAGTTATCCTCCTTATAAGCAAGAAATAAAAATGATTAAAGAAAAAATCTTTAATCCAAATTTAGTTGAAGATGTTTTAACTTTTTATAAAAATCGCGAAAATCTTTGATAATAATCGGAATATAACTTTTTAATTTTAGGAAAGTTTTCTTGACTATACTTACTTTGATAACGGTCGATATCCAGTAAGCTGGGGTTTCCTAAAATATTTTTCCAATTTTTTTTAATAAACTCATAAGTAAAATTTAATTCATTTTCCGAAAGTAAAATATTTTTACTTACAGCAAAATCATTTACTTGTTCAATAGTTAAATTATTTATATGTTTTTCTAACATATTAATCATATCATCACCTTAGTTAATTGTATGTTTTTTATTTATTTATTAATACTAAAAATGTAAAATGAAAAAAGTTAGTATCGGAATAATTTTAGTGTTTTTAGTAGTTTTTATTCAAATTATTAATTTGAATCTTTTTAAACATGAATATTATTTAAATAAATATTATGAAAAAAGTAATATTTATGTATATGGTAAAAGTGCTAAAAGGGGAAGAATATTAGACGTAAATGGGAAAGTTTTAGTGGATAATATTGGAATAAAAACAATTTATTATAATAAGTTAAATAAAATATATGCTAAAGATGAAATAAAAATTGCTTATGCATTAGCTAATATTTTAGATATTGAAGTATTAGATGAGGACGTTTTAAAAAAATTTTGGTTAGTGAAAAATGAATATGGGAAAGAGTTAGTTACTAAAGAAGAATATAAATTATATAAGGAAAGAAAAATAAATACAAGTGATATTTTAGAATTAAAAATGAAAAGAATTGATCTTAGTAGTTTTAATTTATTAGATAAAAAAGCGGCGAGTATATATTATTTAATGAATAAAGATTATAATTATCAAAAAAAAGTTATTAAAGAAAATGTAACCGATGATGAATATGCTCAAATTATTGAGAGTAATATTAAAGGTATAACAGCCGAAGTAAAATGGGAAAGAAGTTATCTTTATGAAGATACTTTAAAAAGTATTTTTGGTTCAGTTAGCAAAATTTATGCCGAAGAAAAAGAATATTATTTACAAAAAGGATATAGTTTAACTGATGAAGTAGGGGTAAGTTTTTTAGAAAAAGAATATGAGAAATATTTACAAGGTAAAAAAGCTATTTATAAAGTAAACAATAATAACAGTTTAAAATTAATTAGACCGGAAGAAGCCGGGAATGATTTATATTTATCAATTGATATTGCTGTTCAACTTAAATTAGAGGAAATTGTTAAAACGGAAATGTTAAAAGCTAAAGAAAAAGAAAAAACTAAATATTTTAATGATTTATATATTGGGATTAGTAATCCTTTAAATGGAAAAATTGTTGCAGTTTCGGGAATGCGTTTAATTGATAATAAAAAAGAATATACTTTTTCTGAAATTACTAATGAAATAATTACATCTTCATTTACTGTTGGTTCAGTAATAAAGGGAGCCACTATTACGGTTGGGTATCAGAATAATTTAATTAATCCGAATAAGTTTATTAATGATTCCTGCGTCAAATTGGAATTTATTCCTTTAAAATGTTCCTGGAAATCGCTTGGCAGAATTAATGATATTAAAGCTTTAGAATTATCCTCAAATTATTATCAATATTTACTGGCAATTGGCTTAACAAATAAAAAATATGTTCCTAATATGAAATTAAATGTTACAAAGAAGGAATTTCAAATTTACCGTGATACTTTAAAAGAATATGGTTTAGGCACTAATACTGGAATAGACTTGCCCGATGAATTCTCGGGGGTTCAGGGTTCTACTATAGCTGATGATTTATTATTAAATTTAGCTATTGGGCAATATGATACATATACATTGCTTTCATTAATTCAATATATTAATACGATTGCCAATAATAAAAAAAGAATTGAATTAAGTTTATTAGATAGAGTTATGAAAAATGAAATTTTAATTTATGAAAAAGAAAATAAAGTATTAAATGAAGTTAACCTGGATGATGTATATTATGAACGAATTAAGCTAGGCTTTAATAAAGTATTAATGGAAGGTACTGGAAGAGGATATATTGATAATAAATATTTACCAGTAGGTAAAACGGGGACAAGTGAATCATTTTTAGATACTGATAATGATGGGGTAGTGGACGTTAGTACAATGTCTTTAACTTTTGTAGGTTATGCACCCATTGATAATCCTAAATATAGTATTGCCATAATTGCCCCTCATATTGCTTATAAAATAGCTGATGATGATTATATTTATCGGATAACCCGATACATTTCCAAAAGTATTACGGATTTTCTCTTTGAAAAAGAGTAAAAATTTGTTATAATGTTTAAAGTGATTTAAAGGAGGCAAAAAAATGGCTAAAAATGAAAATCGTAGTTGTGTTATTATGAAATGTACTGAATGTGATTTTGAATTAAGACCCACAAGTAAGAATAAAAAAAATACTGAAGAGCGTTTAGAAAAGAAAAAATATTGTCCTAAATGTGCTAAAACAATTATAGCAAAAGAAAAAAAATAATTGGTAGGTGGAAGTATGAATATAAATATAAATGATATAAAAAATGGAATGAGTGTAATAATCGAGGGTACGTTATATACCATTATGGAATTTCAACATGTAAAACCTGGTAAAGGTCCGGCATTTGTTCGAATTAAATTACGTAATTTAAAAACGGGATCAATAGTAGAAGAAACTTTTAATACTAATATTAAGGTGACTAAAGCTCACATTGAAAAAATAACTGCTCAATATTTATATACAAGTAGTGATAGTTTAGTTTTTATGAATAATGATACTTATGAACAAATTGAAATTGATAAATCAATATTAAAAGATAATCTGTTTTTTATTAAAGAAGGTTTAGAAATTAATATTGAATATTTTGAGGGTGAAATAATCGGAATAACTTTACCCGAAAAAGTAGAATATGAAGTAATTGAAGCTGATCCGGCTGTTAAAGGTAATACAGCAACTAATGCAATGAAAGACGCTAAAATTGAAACAGGCTATATTGTTAAAGTTCCTCTTTTTATCAATTCAGGAGAAAAAATAATTATTTCAACTAAAGATGGTAGTTATTCAGGAAGAGCTTAAATAAAAAAATATATATAGTTTAAAAATATTATGTAATAAACATAATATTTTTTTAATGATATTTTATAAATAAAATCGAAATGGTTTAATCAAATCATGGAAACAAAAACAATCAAATCATGGAAATGAAGTTGCGGCATTTTTACTGAAACAGGAATATTAATAGTTCCAATAGGATGTTTAAAAGATTAGAAATTTCAAACCAATTGAAATTTTTTATTTAGGTAATTAGTTGGTATTCAAATATATTGTTTGCAATATTTTAGAATCATTAAAAAAAAAATCAATATAAATTAATTTCTTACTTTTATTTTGTTGATTAAACCACAACTTTCGGTTCCCTCAGGACAATAATTATCGGTTATACATGTAGGACCTAAATTTTCACCAAAAATGGGAGCTACATTTTTAATTTCTTTTACAATATTATTGGCTATATTTCTTATTTCCCACTGAGCTTTAGTACAGCATCTCATGTGACAAATCCATTTAGCTGTTCTGCCATTCATTGATGTAATCACATTACACATATTTCCACTTAAGTAAAAATATACTAAATCTTCTTCTTTTATATTTTGCTTTTTAAAATAATTATACATTTCTAAATTAATACGATATATTTCTTTATATTCCGCTTCCCATTTATTTTTAATAGATTCGGGAGTCATATATCTTTTTAAATCCCACATCGGTACAAAGGAAGGAACAATTAACGAATGCATCCGATGTCTTGTTAAATGAGTTAAAACCGCCAGAGAAATTGGTATTTGAAATTGAAAATCAACATATTCTAATTCTCGGTTATCTCGTTTTTTAGCCACATAGTTAATAATTTCTTTTAAAGCATGGGGATTATTATCAATTAATATATCTAAAATCTTACCAGCCTTCGTATTATCGCATTGATATTTACCCATTAAATATGTAATAGCTATTTGTTTATCAACATTTTGCGTTGAACTTATTAATAATGGTTTTGGAATATTAGCAATTTCAACATCAGTTTCATAATTATTTAAATCAGTTTCTTCTTTTTGATCATAATTAATAATCGTCTCATATAAGTAGGGAACTGATTTTTCAATTATTTTTAAAAATTTATTTCCTAACTCCTTTAATTCAGCTATTTCACTAACCTTACCATATAAGAAATCAATTACCATTCTTTCTAATTCACGAGCATCCAATCCCATAATAATATTGCTGTGATATGAATATGGTAAAACAAACCTTGAATCTTCTTTATTAATTCCCAAATCAACTAATTTTGAATATTCTTTAAATAAATAATTCATATGATTTTTATATTTATCTTGCAATTCTTTATTATTAGGATGAATATTTCCTTCAATATTTCTAAAATCCGGTGTATAAAAACCGACATTAGAAAAATCAACTTCCCGTCTTGATTTAATCGTAAAAGAAGTTAGACGATAACCAATTATTATTTGTTCAATAATAGGCGTTACATCAACTAAGGCAAAAACTAAATAATCATGTTCAATTATTGATTTATGTCCCATTTTAATAATTCGCTCAATTAAATTTAAATTTTTTTGATAATCATTACAACTTTCTAATACTTCATATACATTCCCTTTAAATCTAGATAATTTCCCAGCTGCCGCCACCATTTTTATTCTTTCTTCTAAGGAATTTTGATCAGTTTTCCCTATTAACTTAATTTCCATATTTACCTCCAATCATTATACTTAGTATAATCTAAACATTTATTGTAGTCAATTTTTTAATTTAATCTAATGAAAATATTTTATTTTAAAAAGAAAAAATATAAGGAGATACCCTTATATTTAATATTTTTTATGGCGTCCTGGGAGAGATTCGAACTCCCGACCGATGCCTTAGAAGGGCATTGCTCTATCCAGCTGAGCTACCAGGACAGTTTTATTGCTGTTAATAATTATATCGCGATAATTTAAAATAATCAAGCACCTGAGAAAAAATTTATAGGGTCTTACTTTTATAGTTTATCTTGTATTTTTAAAAAAATAACAAATAATGAGTTTTCAATTTAAATATTTCAAAAATTGTGGTACTATTATATAGTAAGGTGGATTAATTGTGGGCAAAGAAACATTCATTTTAATTGCAATTGTATATTACATAATTTCCATTATAATAATAGTGGTTGTTTTAAGTTTGATTAATAAAAAAGAAAGAAAGAAATTAAAAAAAGAAATTGAAAGTTTAGAAAGAGATAAAAATTTAATTATTTCCGCATCTATATTATCGGAATTAAATAAAGTGGAAGCTTTAGTTAATAATGATGATTTAAAAGAAAAATATAATACCTGGAAAAAAAGATTTAATGAAATCAAAGAAAAGGATTTAGCTAAAATAACTGATGACATTAATGATATTGATTTATTGTTTTCCGATAAAGATTATAAACAATTAAAAAAAGTTATTTTTGATTGCGAAATTAAATTAAATAATTTAAAAACAAAGGCAGATTTTTTATTAGATGAAATAAAAGAGGTAACTTTATCAGAAGAAAGAAATAGAGAAACAATAACTAAATTAAAAGCGGAATATCGGGATATAATTCAAGTTTACAATGACGATAAAGAAGGTTATAAAATAGTATCCAAACCTATTGAATTGCAATTTGAAAATGTTGATAAGTTATTTATTGCTTTTGAAAATTTAATGGAAAAGAATGAATATACTGAAGTGGGAAAAATTGTCAAGGCAATCGCGGATATTATTGCTAATTTAAAAGCGGTAATTGAAGAAACGAAGCCAATCATTTCTTTAGGAAAAAATTTAATTCCCCGTAAGATTGAAGAAATTATGGCTTTAGAACACAAAATGGAAAATGATGGATATAATTTAGATTATTTAAATATTGAATATAATAAAAATGAAGTCGAGAAAAAAATAGCGGACATATTTCAACGATTAAATGTTTTAAATTTAGAAGATTCATTATTTGAATTAAAAACAATGTATGATTATTTTGATTCATTATTTAGTGATTTTGAAAAGGAAAAAATAGCGCGAAAAGTTTTTGAGGAATATTCCCGAAATATTATTTTAAAGTCGGCAAAATTAGAAAAAATAAATAATGAGTTATTAAAAAAATTAGACGATATTAAATATAGTTATGATTTATCCGAAGATGAAGTATCGGTAATTTTTGAAATTAGAGATGATTTATTAACCATCAGAGAAACTTGCGATCGTTTAATTGATATGCATCGGGGTAAAACGATATCTTATATTAAATTAGCTAAAGAAGTGGAAATGTTAAATGTTAGATTAACTAAAACCGAAGAAAAATTAAATGTAGCTTTAAGAACATTAGGTAGTTTAAAAGATGATGAAAAAAGGGCTCGAGAACAACTAGAAGAAATTAAATTAATTTTATTTAATACTAAAGAAAAAGTTCGAACTTTTAAATTACCGGTTATTCCTAAAAATTATTATGTTGAATTATCAGAAGCCATGCAGGCGATTGAAATAATGAGTAATGAATTAGATCAAAGACCGTTATCAATTAAAATATTAAATACCCGTGTAGATACTGCTCGAGATTTAGTTTTAAAGGTTTATAACACAATTAATGAAACCATTAAAACGGCTAAAATGGCTGAGGCCGCTATATTATATGGTAATAGATATCGCGTCACTAATAAAGAAGTTGATTTCGGTTTAACTAAAGCTGAGAATGCCTTTTATAAAGGGAATTTTAAAAATAGTTTGGAAAACGCCATTAGTGCTATTAATGTAATTGAACCGGGTATTCATAAACGTTTAATGGAGGAATATAAATAATGATATATTTAGATTATTCAGCAACCACACCAGTATCACTTGATGTTTTAGATACAATCAATAAAACAACAAAAGAATTTATTGGCAACGTAAATTCATTACATAACTTAGGAACTGTTTCTCTTGATTTACTCAATAATGCTACAAAACAAATTGCGGATATTTTAACTTGTAATAGCAGTGAAATTCATTATCCGTCTAATGCAACAGAGGCAAATAATATGGCTTTAATTGGCGTAGCCATGGCTAATCACCGCCGAGGTAAACACATTATTGTATCGAAGTTAGAACACCCAAGTATTTATGCAATCTGTGATTATTTAAGCAGCATTGGCTTTGAAATTAGTTATGTTAAAAATGATAATGATGGGTTAATTGATTTTGATGATTTAAAATCTTTAGTTAGAGAAGATACAATTTTAGTCAGTATCTGTGCGGTTAATTCAGAATTAGGAATAAGACAACCGTTAAAAATGATTCGGCAAATTATTAAAAAAGAAAATAATAATACTTATTTTCATTCAGATATAACCCAGGCCTTAGGAAAAATTCCTTTCAATGTTAATGATGTTGATATGGCTAGTGCTTCTGCTCATAAAATATACGGCCCAAAAGGAATTGGCTTATTTTATAAAAATACTTATGTTAAAATTACTCCTTTAATGTACGGAAGCAGTAAATCAAATAATTTAAAGGTGGGAACATTACCTTTACCTTTAATTGTCGGTTTTTCTAAAGCCTTAAGATTATCCCAAATTGATATGGAAAAAAGAGTGTCTTATATTGAAAAACTAAATGCAAAAATTGTTGATCATTTAGGAAATAAAAATAATATTTTAATTAATAAAACTAAATATTCCATCCCGCAAATTTTAAATTTTAGTTTATTAAACATTGAACCGGAAACTTTTATTCGGGCAATGGATGAAAAGAAAGTTTATTTAAGTACTAATACAGCTTGTGCATCCGGTGAACCTTCAGCTTCAACTTTAGCGGTTTATAATGATTTATTAAGAGCTAAACATACCATTCGAATTAGCTTATCACATTTAACAACCTTAGATGAAGTAAATAGATTTCTAAAATATTTTGATGAAATATATGATAAATTAAATAATATCAAAAAAACTGATTTATAAAAATCAGTTTTTTGATATTTTATGTTAAAATACTAATGAAAGAGGCAATGCATGGAAAAAATTATTATAATAAAATATGGAGAATTATCTACTAAAAAAAATAATATTAGTTTCTTTTTAAAAACATTAAAAAATAATATTATTAAATCACTTACAAATGTTGATTATGAATTAACTTATGATTATGGTCGGATGTTTATTAAAACAAATGATATTGAATTTGTTTTAAATAAATTAAATCATACTTTTGGGATTCACGGAATTATTATTGGCTATTTAATTGAAAGTAATAATTTGGAAGAAATAAAAAAATCTTTATTACTAAAATTAAAAGCAGAAAAATTTAAAAGTTTTAAAGTGGAAACAAAAAGAAGTAATAAAAATTATCCTTTAAATAGTTTAGAAATATCTAAACTATTAGGAGGGGATATTTTAAGAAATATGTCGGATATAAAAGTTGATGTTCATAATCCAGATTTATTAATTAATATTGAATTAAGATTAAAAGAAACATTAATTTATTTTAATGAATTTAAAGGTCTAGGCGGATATCCAGTAGGAACCCAGGGAAAAGCACTACTAATGCTTAGTGGCGGGATTGATTCCCCCGTTGCGGGTTATTTAGCTTTAAAGCGGGGAATAAGCTTAGATACCATTTATTTTGAATCCCCACCTCATACTAGCGAAAAAGCTAAAGATAAAGTTATTAGATTAGCTAAAATATTAAAAGATTATGACCCTGATATTGGGATGCATATTATTAATTTTACTGAAATTCAAGAAACAATTTTAAAAAATATTCCCGCGGATTATTTAATAACTATCATGCGTAGGATGATGTATCGAATAAGTGAAACCATTTCTGATAAAAATAAATATCATGTAATTATTAATGGTGAATCCATTGGTCAAGTAGCTAGTCAAACTTTAACCAGTATGCAGGCCATTAATGAAGTAATAAAAATTCCTGTTATTCGCCCGGTAGCATGCTTTGATAAATTAGAAATAATTAATTTAGCTCAAAAAATAGGAACCTATGAAACTAGTATTGAACCTTTTGAGGATTGTTGTACGATATTTGTCCCAAAACATCCAGTAATTAACCCGACTAGTTTAAAATGTCTTGAATATGAAAAATTAATTGAATGGGAAAAATTAATTGAAAAGGCAATTAAAAATAGTAAATATCTTAAAATCAAAAATAATAATACATTTCAAGATTTTTTATAAAAATAAAATAATTATCCATAATATAAATGGGTGATTTTTATGAAAGAAGAAAACTACTATTACAAAGGTTTTGATATAACTGATTTTAATAAAAAAGAAAAATTAGTAAATGAATATTTTAATCCATATGGATATAATATTTCCTCAAATAAAAAAAGAATAATTGATCATAATTTTAAATCTACACATACTAACCAAGATAATAAAAGAAAATAAATATTTCCCTATAATTTATGTATCTAATTAACATAAGATTTGAATAAAATAAAAGTAAACACTAAAAAGATGTAATTTGCTTTTTTTTATGCTTTACATTAATTTTACTAGATAGTAATTATAATTTTATTCATTTTAACCCAATACTTAGTTTTTTCTGTTGATTTAAATGTCTTTATTTTGCAAATTTGAACAATAGCCTAGATAATTAGTAAAAAATTTCGTATAATATTTCTAGGAGTGTTGAAATATGAAGATTTTATCAGTTAATGCGGGAAGTTCATCATTAAAATTCACTTTAATTGAATTACCTGAACAAAAGACAATTGCCAGTGGGTTATTTGAAAAAATAGGTATAGCCGGCAGTTTTTATACAATTAAGTATAATGGAGAAAAAATAGAAAAAGAAATAGATATGCCAAATCATAAGGTAGCGGTATCTATTTTAATGGAAGAATTAGTTAATTTAAATATTATATCTTCTTTAAATGAATTGGAAGGAATAGGCCATCGGGTTGTTCATGGTGGATCGAAATTTGTTAAATCAGTCGTAATAGATGATGAAGTAATTGAAGAAATTGAAAAGTGTAGTGATTTAGCGCCTTTACATAATCCGGCGAATATAATTGGGATTAAAGCTTTCATGGAAGCATTACCAAATATTTTAAATGTTGCGGTATTTGATACATCATTTCATCAAACAATGAAAAAGGAAACATTTTTATATCCCATACCATATGAATTATACGAAAAATATGGTATTAGAAAATATGGTTTTCACGGAACTAGTCACAAATATATAAATAAAGTTATTAGTGAATATTTAAAACGAAATGATTTAAAGGTAATTTCATGTCACATTGGTAATGGAGCATCTATTTGTGCCATCGATGGGGGAAAAGTAATTGATACAACAATGGGCTTTACACCCTTGGCTGGATTAATGATGGGAACAAGATCTGGTGATATTGATTCAAGTATTATTGAATATCTTATGAAAAAAACCAATTTAAATATTAATGAAGTGATGGATATTTTAAATAAAAAATCCGGGTTATTAGGGGCATCTGGAATTAGTTCAGATAGTAGAGATGTAGAACAAGCCGCGGAAAAAGGCGATGAAAGAAGTGTTTTAGCTCAAAAGATGTATGCTCAAAAAATAGCTAATTATATTGCTATATATAATAATTTATTAAATGGTGCGGATGTTATATGCTTAACTGCAGGTGTTGGTGAAAATAGTAAAACTATGCGAAAAATGATTCTTAAGCGGATTGCTTCTTTAGGTGTGAAATTAAATCCCGATAAAAATGATTTTAAAGGCGAATTTAGATTAATAACTTCAGATGATTCAAAAATACCGGTCTATGTTGTGCCGACAAATGAAGAATTAATGATAGCTATCGAAACATTAGAGTTAAATAAATAGAAACAGGTGTTGAAAATAAAAAATGATATTTATAAAAAAATATATAAAATAATAAAAGATTATCCTAAAATTGTTATTGCCAGACATGTTGGGCCAGATCCTGATGCGATTGGATCCCAAATTGCTTTAAGAGATGCAATAAAACTAACGTTTTCAGAAAAAGAGGTTTATGGGGTAGGCGCAGGAGTAGCTAAATTTAGATATTTAGGCGCGCTTGATCGAATCGATGATTATGATGCTTTAGAAGGAGCTTTGTTAATTACGCTTGATGTTCCTAACTTTGCCAGGTTAGATGGAATTGAGGGTTTATCTTATAATGCAATTTTAAAAATTGATCATCATCCGGTTGAAGATATTATTGGGGATGTAGATTGGACTGATGAGAATAAATCTTCCACTTGTGAAATGATTGCTAATTTTTTATTAAATTCGAAAATGATAATGGATCAAAAAATTGCTGAAAATTTATTTATTGGCATGGTTTTTGATAGTGATCGCTTTTTACTTCAAAATACAAGTGTGGAAACTTTTCAAACAATTGTTGATATATTAAAAAAACATCCATTTAATTTTGTTGCCAGTTATGATAATTTATATGAAAAAAGTTTTAATGAATTAAGATTTTATTCATACATAATTGCCAATTTAAATATTAAAAACAATAATTTTGCTTATATTAATATTGAACCAAAGGTTTTAAAAGAATATGAAGTAGACTCGTCCGCACCATCTAATATGGTTAATGAATTTTACTTTATTAAAGAACTTATCTGTTGGTGCTTTATTGTTTATGATGAAAGAAATTCCATCTATAAAGTTAACATCAGAAGCAGGGGTCCTATTATAAATGAAATAGCTACTAAATATAATGGTGGAGGACATAAATACGCCAGTGGATGTCGAATAAAAGATCGAAAAGAGATTGATAAACTATTAAAAGATTTAGAAAATAGTTGTGAAGTATATAAAAATATGGAAACAAAATAAATGAAAATAATAAAAATTATTTCTAAAAAGAAAAATGAATATGAAATCGAATTAGAAAAGGGTAAACCTTTTCTAATTTTTGATGAAACAATTTTAAAATATAACTTAAATATTGGTAAAGCTTTAAGTAATACCGATTTAAAAAATATTAACAATTATAATACTTTAATGAAAGAATATTTTACTTGTTTAAAAAAAATAAAAAACAAACTAAAAACCGAAAAAGAAATAATTACATATTTAAATAGTAAAAATATAAGTATTGAAGATATTCAAATTATTATTGAAAAATTAAAAAAAAGTAATTCAATAAATGATAATCGATATATAGAATCATTTATTAATGATAAAATAAATCTAACTTTAATTGGCCCAATTAAAATAAAAAAAGAATTAATTCAAAAAGGTTTTGAAGAAAATGAAATAAATCAAATTTTAAATAAAATAGATGAAGATTTATGGAAAGAAAAAATAAATAAATTTATCAATAAAAAAGCCAAAGAAAATAAAAAACTTTCTGGTAAAGAATTAAAATATAAAATAAATAATGACTTATTTTATTTAGGGTATCCCAAAGAATTATTTAATGATAATCTAAATGAATTAAATATAAAAAATGATTTAAATATTTTAGAAAAAGAATATCAAAAATTAATAAAAAAATATTTTAAAAAAATTAATGATTTAGAAAAAATTAATTTAAAAATAAAATATGATTTAACTTATAAAGGCTATAACGAAGAAGAAATAAACGATGTTATAAATAAAGAATAACCTCGTTTTTTTATTTTATAATATATTAAAGTAAAAGTTTGGTAATGATTGAAAAAAATTTAAAAAAATGATATTATTTATAATAGAGAAAAGGTAAAAGTTTATGACTAATAAAAAAATATATGGAATAATAGCTGTAACTGCAATCCTTTTAACATCTTTAGGCGTAACTTTTGCTTACTTTATTGCCAATTTTGGCGCCGGTTCAAGTACTAATATTAATATAGAATCTAAAACAACAGATAAATTATACTTTGTAGAAGGCAAACCCATAAGTATAGTAGCTTCTCAAGAAAACTTTGGTGAAG
>CAYOJY010000020.1:0-11942 GCA_964404455.1 uncultured Muribaculaceae bacterium
TTTAACTGGCTTTGCGAAAGTTTTTTCATCTCAACTGTCAAAGTCGAGAATATCATTTTTTTAGTTTTTTTTCAATACTATTTATTTTTTGGTGTATACATTTTGAAAACTTTTTAATATATCTTGATTATTTTTATTTTTGCAATAAAAAAAGTATAGCAAACTATACTAATTCTAATTTAACTTCTAATGCATCATCGCCACGACGTTCTTTTAATTTAATAATTCTAGTGTATCCACCATTACGTTCTGCATATTTAGGCGCTAATTCATTAAAAATCTTACTTACAACTTCTTTATCATTATGTAAAAATGCTAAAGCACTTCGACGGGATACAAGAGTTCCTCTTTTTCCATAAGTAATCATTTTATCAACAAATTTACGTACTTCTTTTGCTCTAGCTTCAGTTGTTACAACAAAACCGTTTAAAATAACCGTTTTAGTAAGACCTGCTAAAATACTTCTTCTTTGTCTTGTTTCTCTTCCTAATTTTCTATATGCCATATTTATTACTCCTTAAACTTAAGCCCTAATTCTTTAACTTTATCCAGAACTTCTTTTAATGATTTCTTTCCTAAGTTTCTAATTTTAGTAACTTCCATTTCTTTCTTATCCACTAAATCTTGAAGAGTATGAATTCCTGCTCTTTTTAAGCAATTGTATGCTCTTACTGAAAACTCTACTTCTTCAATTGGGGTTTCTAATTTTTTAGCAATCGTATCAATTTTTTTCTCTTGCATAATATTTGTCATATCACATATTCCATTTAAATCAGTAATGATTGTAAAATGTTCAATTAATATTTTACCGGCAATTGCTAATGCTTCTTCCGGAGTAACACTTCCATTAGTGGTTACTTCCATAATTAATTTATCATAATTTTCATTTTGACCAACACGAGTATCTACTACTTCATATTTTATGAGTTCAACTGGTGAATATGAGGAATCCATTGCAATAACACCTATCTTAGCATCCTCTAATCTTTTTTTATTTGTTGCAGCATCAACATATCCACGTCCGTTTTCCACGGTCATTTCCATATTAATATTGCCACCTTTTACTAAAGTACAAATAACTAAATCTGGATTAATAATTTCAATATCAGAATCTTTTTCAATATGAGCTGCTGTAACAATACCTTCTTTATTGGCAAATAATCTGATAGTTTTCATTTCTTTTGAATAATTTTTAACAACTAATTTTTTTAAAGCTAAGATAATTGTTGTTACATCTTCAACTACTCCTTCAATTTTTTGAAATTCATGCATTACACCTTCAATTTTAACACTGGTAATTGCACTTCCGGGCAAACTAGATAGCATTACTCGACGTAGTGCGTTTCCAATAGTTGTTCCAAAGCCTCTTTCTAATGGATCTAGTTCAAACTTACCATAGCAATTACTTTCAATATATTCAGAAATTTTATAATCTGGTTTCTCAAATTTTATCATTATTACCTTCCTTTTCTAATTATTTTCTTGGTCTTTTCGGCGGACGACAGCCATTATGAGGTACTGGGGTTTCATCAATAATTGATGTTATTTCCAATCCCGCTGTTTGTAAAGATCTAATTGCATTTTCTCTACCAGGCCCTAAACCTTTAATAAAAACATCTACTTTTTTTACTCCATTATCAACTGCGGCATTAGCTGCTGCTTCAGCCGTTAAACCAGCTGCAAAAGGAGTTTTTTTCTTACTACCTTTGTAACCAATTCTTCCTGATGATGACCAAGCAATAACTTGTCCTGCTTTATCACTGATTGTTACAATCGTATTATTATAAGTTGAATGAATATGAGCTGTTGCCTCAGAAATTGACTTTTTAACTTTTCTTTTTCTTCTATTATATGCCATTATTTACCTACTTTCCGCTCTTTTTCTTATTAGCTACAACTTTTCTTCTACCTTTTCTGGTATGAGCGTTGCGGCTAGTTCTTTGTCCCCTAACAGGAAGACCTTTTTTATGTCTTACACCTTCATAACAATTAATTTCCATTTTATTTTTAATGCTTAATTGAGTTTCACGGCGTAAATCACCTTCGACTAAATGATTATCAATTTCTTTACGAATTGCATTTATTTCATCTTCTGTCAAATCTTTTACTTTTTTTGCTGAATCTACTTTTGCGTTTTCACATATTGTTTTAGCTAAATTTTTACCAATTCCATATATTGAGGTTAAACCAATGCATATATGTTTTTCATTAGGTAATTCAACATTCTTAATTCTTGCCATATTTTCTCCTATCCTTGTCTCTGCTTATGTTTAGGGTTATCACAAATAACCATAACTCTTCCTTTTCTTCTTATTACTTTACATTTTTTACAAATTTTTTTAACCGATGGTCTAACTTTCATAACTTTCCTCCATTTATCTTTTATTCCATGTTATAATCCCGCGTTTTAAATCATAAGGGGATAATTCAACTGTCACTGTATCGCCCGGTAAAATTCGAATCATATTAATGCGCATTTTCCCTGAAACATACGCTGTTATGGTATGACCATTAGGTAATTCCACTAAATAATCGCTACCTTTTAATACTTCTTTAACCTTACCTTCTACTTCAATTTTATCACTTTTATTTTTCGTTATCTCATTCACTCTCCCGTCAAAATTTGATATCCATTTTTTGTTACAAGTACTGTATGCTCAAAATGGGCTGATGGTAATCCATCTTCGGTTTTAATAGTCCAATCATCTTCATCCATATAAATATATCTTCTTCCTAAATTAAGCATTGGTTCAACAGCAATTGTCATTCCTGCTTTCAAGGTTTGTTTCATATTCGTTTTATAATTGGGGATATCAGGTGCCTCATGTAACTTAATACCCACTCCATGACCAACTAATTCTTCTATTACACTTAAATGATTTTCATGAGCGATTCTAGCAACAACTAGGCCAATATCACTTACTTTAATTCCATCTTTGATAACACTTAATCCTTTATATAAAGCTTTTTTAGTATTATCAACTAAATTTTTAATGTCTTCATTAACTTCCCCAACAATATAAGTATATGCAGAATCAGAATGATATCCTTGATAACATACTCCAATATCAATAGAAACCACATCACCGTTTTTTATTTTTCGCATTGAGGGAATGCCGTGAACTACTTCATCATTAAGGGAAATACAAATACTCTTAGGATAACCATTATAATTTAAAAATGAAGGTTCACAATTATTTTTAAGAATAAACTTATGAGCAATATCATTTAATTTTAAAGTACTTATCCCAACTTTTAAATTTTTCTCAATTTCTTTATGGGTTAAATAATTTATTCTCCCCGCATGCCTCATTAATTCAATTTCATCCATCTTTTTAATCATTAATTATCTCCTTAATTTTTAAATATAGTTTCTTAGCTTCTAAAGATGCATCAAGAATATGTAATTTATTTAAATTATGGTAATAATCAACTACTGGTTCAATATTATTTAAATATATATTAAACCTTTTTTTAAAAGATTCCGGATTATCATCACTTCTTTTTTTCAAAACCTTTCCGCATTCATCACAAATATTTTCAACTTTTGGCTTTAAATCATCATCATAAATATTATAAATTTTATTACATGAACAATTAATTCTGCCTAAAGTTCTTTTTAATGCTGTATTTTCATCTAATTTTAAATAAATAACTATGTAGTCAGTAATGTTATTTTGCTTTAAAATTAAGGAAAATTCTTTTGCTTGAAATAGTGTTCTGGGAAAACCATCAAAAATAAATGGCTTTCCTTTTAAACTACTGATTTTTTTATTAATAAGAGTTAGCATTAATGAATCATCAACCATTGCTCCTTGATCTACAATATTTTTGACCGCCATAGATAGAGGATTTTGCAAACTTGCAAATTTTCTTAATATTTTTCCCGCTGAAATATGTTCGTAACCATAATCTCTTACTAGAAATCTGCTTTGAGTTCCTTTCCCTCCCGCTGGAGGTGCAATAAATATTATATTAATCATCTTAATTTTTTCCTTTTAGAAGAGTAACTTCTACTCACTAAACTACTATCAAGTTGTTTATAAGTCTCAATCGCTACCCCAACAACAATTAAAGCACCTGTCCCACCAATGGTAACATGACCTGGTAAGTGAGTTAAATTAGATAATATAATTGGTAATCCCGCAAGAGTCATAAGGAATAAACATCCTACTGCTGTTAAATTAGATAAGGTTGTACTTATATAATTTACAGTTGCTTCTCCCGGTCTTATTCCCGGAATATAACCGCCACTTTCATTTAATTTTTTACTCATTTCTTCTGGATTCATCAATAAAAATGTGTAAAAATAACCAAAGAATAATACTAATAATAAATAAAGTGCTAACCCTGGCCAAGAAGTATAAACAATATATTCATTAACAAAATCAATGGCACTCTGATTTTTAGTAAATGCTACGATAGTTGCTGGAATGGTTGATAAAATGGAAGCAAATATTACAGGAATTACTCCAGCTGAATTAATTTTAATTGGTAAGAAACTTTGTTGTCCACCATATGCTGATGAACTGCGATTGGCATGTTGAATAGGTATTCTTCTTTCAGCCAATTGAACCCAAATAATACCAATGATAACTAATAATGTTACTAAAATAAATGTTAATAACAAAATAATTCCAATGCTGTGAACATAATCTCCAGAGGCAATAAACGATTGATACGCTCCCCCAAAAACTCCCGGCATACTTTGCAGGATACCAGCCATGATCAACATTGATTGACCATTACCAATTCCTTTACTAGTAATTTGATCGCCCATCCATAAACAAAATGCAGTACCGGCGGTCATAACTAGTGACGTTTTAAGCATCGTTAATGAATCGGCTCCTTCTAAAAAAAATACCGCTAAAGCATAAGCTTGAATAAACCCGATTATAATTCCTAGATATCTTGTAATTTTATTTATTTTTTGTTTACCAACATATCCTTGTTCTTTTAATTCTTTAAAATAAGGTAACACATCCATTTGTAATAATTGAGTAATAATAGATGCGGTAATGTAAGGAGCAACTCCTAATCCAAAGATAGAAAAGTTTTTAAGCCCTCCTCCACTCATTAAGTTAAATATTTCTAAAAACCCTAAGTTTTGGTAAACTGCTGATGCCCAAGGAATTGTTAAATTCGTACCGATACAAAAAATTCCTAAACAAAATAGTGTTAAATATATTCTTTTCCGCAAATCCTTATTCGATTTACCAAAAAGTTCGGAAAAGCCACTAAACATTAAATCACCTCGGTTTTGCCGCCTGCATTTTCAATTTTAGTTACAGCTGAACTTGAAAAACGATTTGCTTTAATAGTTAATTTTTTTTCTAATTCACCATTTCCTAAAACCTTAATGCCGCTTAAACTATTTTTAATGATACCTCTTTCTTTTAATATTTCGGGAGTTACAACATCTCCTTCATTAAAGAACTTATTTAAATCACTTAAATTAATAGTCGCATATTTTGTTTCAAAACGTTTATTATTAAAACCGCGTTTTGGTAATCTTCTAAATAAAGGAGATTGTCCTCCTTGAAACCAAACAGGAATTGATGCTCCGCTTCGAGATTTTTGACCTTTTTCACCACGAGTTGAAGTTTTACCCATTCCACTTCCTGGACCCCGGCCAACCCTTTTAATTGATTTATATTCTTTTGCCTTTGGTAAATTATCTAACTTCATTATAGTTCCTCAACTTTCTTTCCGCGAAGAGTTGCTATTTGGTCTTTAGTTCTTTGAAAAATTAAAGCCGCTAAAGTTGCTTTAGCAACATTAACTTTAATATTAGATCCTAATGATTTAGCCATAATATCTTTAACTCCGGCTAGTTCTAATACTGCTCTTGCAGCACCACCGGCAACAATCCCGCGACCTTCTAAAGCTGGTTTAACCAAAACAACTGCTCTTCCTACTTTACCAGTAGCTTCATGAGGAATAGTTCGATTATCCACTAAAGAAATTTTAACAACATTTTTATTGGCTGCTTGAATAGCTTTTTTAATTGCTTCAGGAACTTCATTTGATTTTCCTGTACCAATTCCTACTAAACCTTTACGATTACCAACAGCAACTGTTGCAGAGAAACGAAAGTGTCTACCACCTTTAGTAACTTTTGTTACTCTTCCGATTGATATAACTTTTTCTTCCAATAAATTTTTTCTTGGTTCTTTATTATTTTTTCTCATAATGCCTCCTCTAAAAATCTAATCCTGCTGCTCTTGCTGCATCTGCTAAGGCCGCTACTCGCCCATGATAAGCATGCCCACCACGGTCAAATACAACCTTACTTATTTTTATTTTTTTACATTTTTCAGCAATGTCTTTGCCTACAAGTTTTGCTGCTTCAACATTACCGCCATTAGCAATATTTAAACCCTTGCTTGATGAAGAAGCTAGAGTAGTTCCGGTAACATCATCAATTAACTGAACATATATTTCTTTATTAGATCTATATACAGCTAATCTAGGAATGTCTTTCGTACCATTTAAACTTTTTCGAATACGTTTATGTCTTTTAATTCTATTTTCATTATTTGAAACTTTTTTTATCATAACTTACCTCCCTACGCTGCTTTCTTTCCTTCTTTACGACGAACTTTTTCACCTTTATAACGAATTCCTTTACCTTTATAAGGTTCCGGTTTTCTTATTTTACGAATATTTGCCGCAAATTCAGAAACTTGTTGTTTATCAATACCACTAATTTTAATTTCTGTATTATTAATTTGTTCAACGGTTAATCCCTTAGGAATTTCTACATTAACAGGGTTTGAATAACCAGCATGAACAATAAGCTTATTACCTTGCACATTAAATTTGTAACCAACACCAACAGCTTCAAGGGCTTTTTCAAATCCTGCACTAACACCAATAATCATATTATTGATTAAAGCATTGGTAGTACCTTGCATAATATTTGCAAATTTAATATCTTTATTTTTTTTAGTAGTTAAAACATTATCTTCAACTGCTACATCGATTAATTTACTAAAATTAAATTTTAATTCTCCTTTAGGACCCTTTACTGTTAAATCATTATTTAATACTTCAACAGTAACTCCTGCGGGAAGAGTTAATTTTCTTTCGCCAATTCTACTCATAAATCCTTACCAAATATAGGCAAGTACTTCGCCCCCTAACCCTTTTTCTCTTGCTTCTTTATCAGTCATTAAACCTTTTGAAGTTGAGATTATTGCAATTCCAAGTCCGTTAAGAACACGAGGAATTTCATCAGCTTTTGCGTAAACTCTCAAACCAGATTTACTAATGCGCTTTAAACCAACAATAACTCTTTCTTTTTTATCTCCATATTTTAGAGTAAGAGTAAGCTTATCACTGGTTATAATTTTTTCATATGTATAATCTTCAATGTAACCTTCATTTTTAAGTATTTTAGCAATTTCTAAATTAACCTTTGTGCCAATTACTTCAACTGTTTTATACTTCATTTGATTTGCATTTCTGATTCTTGTTAACATATCCGCAATTTTATCTTGTACAAACATTTTATTTCCTCCTTCTTACCAACTTGATTTTTTTACACCAGGAATTTGACCTTTATTTGCTAACTCACGAAAACAAATTCGACAAATACCATATTTTTTTAATACTGAATGTGGTCTACCACATCTTTCACAACGAGTATACGCTCTAGTACTAAATTTTGGCTCTCTTTTATTTTTAACTTTTAAACTAGTTTTTGCCATTGGTCCTCCTTAATTTCTAAAAGGCATTCCGAAAGCCTTTAATAAGCTTTTTGCCTCTTCATCAGTTTTTGCGGTTGTGACAAATACAATATCCATTCCGCGAATTTTAACAACATTATCATATTCTATTTCGGGAAATATTAGCTGTTCTTTAATTCCCAATGTATAATTTCCCCGACCATCAAATGCCCGTTCCGACACTCCATGAAAATCTCTAACCCGAGGAAGCGCTATTCTAATTAGTTTTTCCGCAAAATTATACATATTTTCACCACGTAATGTTACTTTAACACCTACATGTTGTCCATCACGTAATTTAAAACCGGCAATTGATTTACGAGCTTTTGTTACAACTGGCTTTTGACCAGTTATTACTGTTAAGTCATTGATTGCTGCCGTAATAAATTTTTCATCTTTACTTCCTTCACCAACACCCATATTAATTACAATCTTTTCTAACTTAGGAACAGCCAGCACAGTTTTATAATTATGTTCTTTTTGTAATGAAGGAATTATTTTTTCATTATATAATTTTTTAAAATTACTCATAATTATTTACTCGCTTTCTTAGAAGTTTCTTTTACTTCCTTTTTTTCCTTAGTTGAAGCTTTAGTTTCTTTTATTATAACTTTTACATTAGATACATGAATTGGGGCTTCTATAGAAAATATTCCACCTTTATCATTCGCCTGAGTTGGTTTAGAATGTTTTTTAATAACATTAATACCCTCTACTACAACTTTATCAACTTTTTTTAATGTTTTAATTACTTTGCCTTCTTTATTTTTATCTTTTCCCGCAAGTATTAAAACTTTGTCTCCTACTTTTACTTTCATATATCCTCCTATAATACCTCAGGGGCTAAAGAAATAATTTTTGTAAATTCTTTTTCTCTTAATTCTCTTGCCACAGGTCCTAAAACACGTGTTCCAATTGGAGATTTATCTTCTTTAATTAAGACACAAGCATTATCAGAAAACTTAATATAAGATCCATCTTCACGTCTAACACCCGCTACACTTCGAACAATAACAGCTTTTACAATTTTACCTTTTTTAATAGCTGCATTTGGTAAAGCTTTTTTTACTGTACCAACAACTGTATCGCCAATGTTACCAGATTTAACGAATGAACCACCTTCAACTCTAATTACTAAAATTTCCCGTGCTCCACTATTATCCGCTACTTTTAATCTTGATTCTTGCATTACCATAAATAATACCTCCTACAAAATAACAGCTTTTTTTAGAACTTCAACTAATTCATATCTTTTAGTTTTAGATATTGGTTTTGTCATTCTAATTTTTACTGTATCTCCCACACCGGCAGTATTGTTTTCATCATGAGCAGCGTATTTTTTGGAATATTTAACTCTTTTGCCATATAATGGATGCTTTTTATAAGTTTCAATTACAACAGCAATAGTTTTATCACACATAGCACTTACAACAGTGCCAATTAATTCACGTTTTGCTTCATTCATTATTCATTACCTCCAGCGATTTGTCTTTCTTTTAAGATTGTTTTCATTCTCGCAACATCTTTTCTTAATTTATTAAGCTCAACTGGTTTTTCTAAAGTTCCAGTTGCATGTTGCATTCTTTTTGTAAATAATAATTCCTTTGTAGAAATTATTTTTTTATTTAGTTCTTCACTTGATAAATTTCTTAATTCTTTAATTTCCAAGAGAATCACCACCTTTTTCTTTTTTTATAAATTTAGTTTTAACAGATAGTTTATGAGCCGCTAAGCGTAGAGCTTCTCTTGCAATAGTTTCATCGATATTTCCTACTTCAAAAAGTATTTTACCTTCTTTTACTACTGCCACCCATTCTTCAACAGATCCTTTTCCTTTACCTTGACGTGTTTCTAAAGGCTTTTTAGTTCTAGGCATGTGCGGAAACACATTAATATATACATTTCCTCCCCGTTTCATATAACGAGTCATTGCGATACGTGCTGCTTCAATTTCTCTAGCACATATCCAACCGCCTTCTAATGCTTTTAAACCAAAATCGCCAAAATGTAATTCTAAATGACCTTTAGATTTACCTTCATAACTTATTCGATGACTTTTACGATATTTAGTTCTTTTGGGCATCAACATTAGAATCAGCCTCCTTTATATTTCTTTTTTTAGCAGGAAGGACTTCATCTTTATAAATCCATACTTTTACACCAATTTTACCGTATGTTGTATCTGCTTCACTAAGGGCATAATCAACATCCGCTCTAATAGTATGTAGTGGAACAGTTCCCTCAGTATATCCTTCACTTCGAGCCATTTCAACACCACCTAAACGACCAGAAACTAAAGTTTTAATACCTTTTGCTCCCGCTCTCATTGTATTACGAAGAGCTCTTTTTTGGGCTGATCTAAATGGTGCTCTGTTTTCAATTTGTAAAGCAATTGAATCGGCTACCAATTTAGCATTTAAATCAGGCTTTTTTTCTTCAATAATGTTAATGTAAACTTGTTCATTAACTAATTTACTTATTTTTTTTCTTAATTTTTCAATATCTTCGCCACCGCGACCAATTATAACCCCAGGTTTAGCAGTATATAATGTAATTTCAACCCGATCTTTTCTACGATCTATAATTGCTTTAGCAATTGCGGCATCTTTAAGGTTTTTTATAATATAATCTCTAATTTTAAGATCATTATTTAACTTAACAGCATAATCTTTATCAGCATACCAACGAGACTCCCAATCTTTATTAATGCCAAGTCTAAATCCTATTGGATTAACTTTTTGTCCCATCTTTTATACTCCTTTCCCATCAGTTACACATACAGTTATGTGACTGGTTCTTTTATCATGACGATCAACGTTTCCTCTTGATGCAAATTTAATTCTTTTATATACAGGACCCGGATTAATGTAACATTCTTTAATATGTAGTTCATCAGCATTAGCGCCTTCATTATTAATAGCATTAGCAACTGCTGAATTCAATACTTTTAAAATCAAACTACTGGCTTTTGTATTAGTATTATTTAAAATCGCAATAGCTGTATTAATGTCTTTACCTCTAATTAAATCCATTGTCATTCTTGCTAATCTAGGTTTAATCAAAGCTTTTTTATGTATTGCATAAGTTTCCATTTTTCCTCCTATTTTTGCCCTGCATGGCCGCCATGCTTACGAGTTAATGAAAACTCTCCTAATTTATGACCTACCATGTCTTCTGTTATATAAACCGGAAGAAAATCCTTACCATTATGTACGGCAATTGTATGCCCGACAAATTCAGGATAAATAGTTGATCTTCTCGACCAAGTTTTAATAACAGTTTTTTTACTTCCTTTATTCATTTCTACAACCTTTTTCATTAATGAATCATCAACAAAAGGTCCTTTTTTTAAACTTCTTGCCATTTTATCCTCCTATTTTTTCTTCCTTCTGCTTATAATAAGTCTCTCAGAAGCCTTTTTAGATTTACGAGTTTTACGCCCCAGCGCTGGTTTACCCCAAGGTGTTAACGGACTTTTGCGTCCAATTGGTGTTCGACCTTCTCCACCACCATGTGGGTGATCATTTGGATTCATTGCCGAACCTCTAGTCGTTGGGCGAACTCCCATATGACGTTTTCGACCGGCTTTACCAAGATTTATTAAACTGTAATCTTCATTTCCTACTGCGCCTACTGTTGCTCGACAAGTTCCTAAAATCTTTCTCATTTCTCCAGATTGCAAACGCACCATTACATATTTACCTTCACGACCCAAAATTTGAGCAGAAGCTCCGGCGCTACGACATAACTCGGCACCTTTGCCTGGTTTTAATTCAACACAATGAATAAAAGTACCTACTGGAATATTTTCAAGAGGCAAAGCATTTCCGGTAATAATATCGACATCCTTACCACTTTCAATAATTGTTCCAACTGTTAAATTTTTAGGAGCAATTATATATCTTTTTTCACCGTCTAAATAGTTAATTAAAGCAATATTAGCATTTCGATTCGGATCATATTCAATTGTTGCTACTCGGCCTGTAATACCATCTTTATTTCTTTTAAAATCTATAATACGGTATTTTTGTTTTGCTCCACCACCAATATGACGAACAGTCATTTTTCCTTGATTATTTCTTCCACCAGTTTTTGTTTTACTTTTTAGTAAACTCTTTTCTGGACTCTTTGCAGTAATCTCTCCATTAATCAAAGTACTCATGCCTCTACGACCAGGGGTAGTAGGTTTATAATTTCTTACTGGCATAACGT
>CAYOJY010000020.1:11952-13834 GCA_964404455.1 uncultured Muribaculaceae bacterium
TATTTCTTCCACCAGTTTTTGATTTTGATTGAGTTAAAGATTTAGTAGGGGCACTTGTAGTTATTTCATTATTTAATAATGTAGTCATTCCCCGACGTCCACTGGTCGTTGGTTTATATTTTTTTATTGCCATTATTTATGCCTCCTTACTATATTTCAATAGAATGACCTTCAAACAAGGTAACAATTGCTTTTTTATATGTTTTCGTCATTCCTGAGTATTTTCCAACTCTTTTTTTCTTCGGTTTGGTATTAAGAGTATTAACTGCTTTTACTTTCACATTAAAGGCACTTTCAATAGCTCCTTTAATTTGGTTTTTAGTCGCTTTCTTATCTGCTTTAAAAACATAAACACCGCTATTTCTTAATTCCATTGTCTTTTCGGTAATTACTGGTGCTAATATAATATCACTATAATGCTTCATTATTTAAGCACCTCCTCAATTTGTTTAACTGCTGCTTCATCTAATACTAATAAATCCGTATTAGTTAAATCATAACAGTTGATTTCATCTGCTAGAATATAACCTATATTTGTTAAGTTTCTTCCCGCTAAATATAAATTTTCATTATCTTCACTTGTTACAAACAATACCTTTTTTTCAAGTTTCAAATCTTTTAATAAATTTTTCAAGTCCTTAGTTTTATTACTTGAAATATTAATTTCATCAAATACCACTAATTCTTTATTCAATACTTTATAAGTTAAGGCAGTTTTTAAAGCAATTCTTTTTTCTTTTTTATTTATTTTAAAAGTAAAGTCATTTGGTTGAACACCAAAAGCAATGCCTCCGCCTTTCCATTGAACAGCCCTAATAGAACCTTGTCTAGCTCTACCAGTACCTTTTTGACGCCAAGGTTTTCTTCCTCCGCCAGCTACTTCCGCTCTGGTTTTAGTTTTTCTAGTCCCTTGACGAGTCGCATCTAATTGTAATTTTAATGCTTTTTTTAAACAATCATCGTTTACTTCAACATTCCAAATTGAATCATTTAAAGTTAAATCTTTTACTTTTTCACCTTTAAGGTTTTTAACACTTATCTTTGTCATTTTAATTCCTTTCTAAGTCAACAATTACTTGTTTTCTTGTTGAGAAGTTTCCTCTTCGGTTACCGAAGTTTCTATATCAGCAGTTTCTTCTTCTTTTATTTCATTAACTACTTCTTCAGTTGAAACAACATCTTCTATTACTTCATCTATTATGGTTTCTTCTTCATATATTAATATTTCTTTTGGATTGTTTTTACGACTGTTTTTTACAGCTGATTTAATTAATACAAACGAATTTTTCGCTCCCGGAATATTTCCGCTTACTAAAATATAATTTTCATTTGCATTTACATCAATTATTTCTAAGTTTTGAATAGTAACAGTTTCAAAACCCATATGTCCAGGTAATTTTTTACCTTTCATTACTCTCATTGGTAACATAGATCCCATTGATCCAGGTCTTCTATGATAATGTGATCCATGAGACATTGGCCCTCTTGATTGGTTATGTCTTTTAATAACGCCTTGAAAACCTTTTCCTTTACTTGTTCCTGTAGCGTCTACAACATCTCCTACAGTAAATAAATCCGCCCCAATCGCATCACCTAAATTATAAGAGCCTTCAAAATCTCTTATTTCTTTTACGAAGCGCTTAGGATTAGTGTTTGCTTTTTTAGCATTTCCCATTTCAGGTCTAGTTGCATTTTTTTCTTTTTTATCAAATACGCCAAGCTTTACAGCATTATATCCATCTGTTTCTACATTTTTGATTTGCATAACAACATTTTTTTCAACTTCTACTACAGTTACAGGAATTAATTTTCCATCTTTAGTAAAAACTTGAGTCATGCCAAGTTTTTTACCTAAAATTACTTTTGCCATCTATTGCCACCT
>CAYOJY010000021.1:0-7389 GCA_964404455.1 uncultured Muribaculaceae bacterium
AAATTTGTTTACCTTCTTTCCTACTATTAAATAATACTATATATTTTTTAATTTAACAAGTGATTTTTTTCTAAGTTGACAAATAATGGGAAAAAAATTAATTTAATGTTTTTAAAATATAAATATTCTCAAAATATTGTAAAATGGTTCTAAATTTTTTTATCAAATTAAAAAACTCCCCGTTTGTTGGAGAGCCATTTTTTCTACTTTAGTTTTTTTAATCCTGTTGATTTAAATTATCTAGTGGGCTTGGTTGTTTAAGCATTTCATTAATTGATTTGTTTTCAGTAACATTAATCTGGGTCAGATCTGTTTCTAATTCTGGAGTCTTAAATATATCATCTGGTGTTTTTCTAATAAAATTTTGAACAATATAACCTACTAAAGCCAGTATTAATATTATTGTGATTATTAAAATTAGCCAATAATTATCTAAAATAAATTTTCCCATCTTTTTCCCTCCTATGAAATATCTAATGTTTCGTTCAAAGGTTGAATAGCTATGAATGTATTCCCGTCATTTACTTTTAATTCTTTACCATTTAAATAATAATATTTTGTTTGGCTATCTCTGTCCTTTTTTTCCCATTTTATCGGTATAGCATAACCGTTACTTATGTAAGAGCCTTCGCCTTTACCTATATTATTAATATTTTGCCTTCCCTCATTATCCCCCCTAATGGTACTATTTTTTATTTGATAAGTGATTATATTTTTAAAATGGTATTGTTCTTTAGTAACATAGTCAATATGCTCTTTATTGTTATTACTCATTAAATAATATTCTTTTTCTTGATTATATAAAAAGTTAGATGTTATACTCTTAGAATATTTTATATTAACTTTGTTTGCTGTTTCAAGACCTTCCATATTTTCCATTTTTATTTTATCTGCACTATAATTTAATAATAAAGACTTATTAGTAGTAGTTCTATATTTTAGTTTTTCAACAGCTTTTTCTAATTTTTCCATGCTTGTATAACCGGTATGCGCTGATGATACATTTAAGCTTTTATCTCTCCAAAAATAGACTTTTTCATATGTTAAGCCATTAATATTATTAATCTTTAAACTTTTAATGTCGCTTTGAGCTTGAGGACTCCATCCCCAGTGAACAAAATAAGCATCATTTTCTAAAGCATAATCGATATAATAATGCCGAGCACTACGAACTGAACCTATTTTTTCCGTATCCTGGTCTTTAAATAAAGCTAAATATCTCGTTATTCCCCCTTCAACGATTATTTCATAAACTATATAGGCATCTTGTAATCCAGAGTGATATTCTCTTGCTGTACTAATATTGTTTATCATAATTGCATAAGGCCTCGTCTTTGAGTCTACATCAACTATTTTTATTTTTTCAGTTGCATTTTTCTTAATTACTGGAACTTTTTTATTATCTTTAGTTGTAAAAAAATTAAAATAAATTATAATCCCACTAATTATTAATAAAATCAAACCACTTATAATAAAAATAATATTCTTTTTCTTTTTAAACATTATACTTCCTCATTTCTCTTTCATTATCTCTTAATTTTATTGTTTCTTTTTTATCATATAACTTTTTACCTTTAGCTAAACCAATTAATACCTTAGCATAATTTTTTTTCATATATACCTTTAAAGGTATAATCGAATAACTCGATTGTTCAATTTCTTTTTTTAATTTTTGAATTTCTTTTTTATGTAATAATATTTTCCTTTCTCTTGTTTCATCATGATTAAATTGATTTCCTTCTTCATATTTAGCAATGTACATATTAATGATGAAAGCTTCTTTATTTTTAATTCTAATATAGGCATCTTTTATATCAACTTTGCCGCTACGAATAGATTTAATTTCTGTTCCTGTTAAAACTATTCCGGCTTCAATTTCATTTAAGATAAAATAATTAAAATAAGCTTTTTTATTTCTAATTTCCATTTTCTTCCTCAAATATTTCAAAATCTATTGTACCATTTTCTTTATTAGCAGAAACTACTTTAATTGTAATTTCATCCCCTAGACGATAAACTTTGGATTTATTACTTGCAACTAAAGAAACTAATTCAGGAACATAATCATAAAAACCTTCTAAGGTGCTTACATGAACTAATCCTTCAACTAAATTTTCTAATTTAACAAATATCCCAAAGCTAGTCACGCCACTTATCATGCCTTTAAAAGTAGTGCCAATATATTTTTTCATATATTCAGCCATTTTCATGTCTAAAACATCACGTTCAGCTTCGACTGCCGCGACTTCTTTTTCACTGGCGTGTTCGGCTATTATTTTTAAATATGAACTATTAAAATCAATTGTTCCAATGCTTAAATCTTTATTAAATAAGTATGTTCTTAATAAACGATGAACAGTTAAATCAGGAAACCTTCTTATTGGAGAAGTAAAATGAGTATACATCTTACTGCTTAAACCAAAATGACCAATATTATGAGTACTGTATTCCGCTTTTTTCATGCTTCTTAAAAGCATGTCACTTAATATTTCATATTCTTTTTTATCTTTTAATTCACCTAATATTTCCTGCATTGTTTTTCCAGTCAGACTAATAGTTTTAGTTTTTAAAGAATATCCTAAAGAAGTAACAAAATTTTTAAAATCTTCGATTTTTTCTGAATTTGGGATATCATGAATACGATAAATAAAAGGTAAATCCATATTAGCAATTTGGCTTGCAACAGTTTCATTCGCGGCAATCATAAAATCTTCAATTAAGTTTTCAGCATCATATCTTTCTCTTCGAATAATATCTATTGCTTTACCAGATTCATCTTGAATAACCTTGGCTTCATCTAAATCAAATTCGATATACCCTCTTTTAACCTTTTCCTTTCGAAGTAATTTTGCAAGTTCATTCATTTTTAAAATAACTTCTTTATATTTTTCATAACCTGAAGGAACAATACCTTCCATTAATATTTTATTAACATTATTATATGTCATCTGTTTTTTACTTTTGATAAAACTTTCTTGAATATCCCAGCTAATAACTTTCCCTTCTTGATTTATTTTCATAAAACAACTAATTGTTAAACGAATTACATCTGGATTAAGTGAACAAATTCCATTAGATAACTGATGAGGTATCATAGGAATTACTGTATCAGCTAAATACGCGGAAGTACCACGCGAAAGGGCGGTTTCATATAAAGCAGTTCCTATTTTGACATAATGAGTAACATCCGCGATGTGAACACCTAATAAATAATCCTGATCAACTAATTCCAAACTAATCGCATCATCAATATCTTTAGTATCATCGCCATCGATTGTAAAAATAGGTTTATCGGTTAAGTCTAAACGATTCTCTAAATCTTTTTCCATGACTTCATTAGGAATATATTTTAATTCGTCTAAAACTGATTCATTAAAATCTATTTCTATATCATGTTTATAAGCAATGGAAATAATATCTATTCCCGGATCATCTTTATGGCCTAAAATTTTAATTACTTTACCAATATATTTAAAATTATCAATCTTTTTAACAATTTCAACTAAAACTTTATTTCCAGATACACAACCTTTAGTGCTATTTTTAGTTAATGTTATGTTTAATAATAATTTTTTATTATCGGGAATAAATAGCAAATTGTTTTTTTTAAACGTTATTTCGCCAACAATATTTTTTAAATCTCTTTTTAATATTTTAATTACTTTGCCTTCTTTTTTACCTTTATAAGTGTATACATCTACTAAAACAAGATCGTTTTCAATCGCATCATTTAAATTTTCTTTAAAAATAAATACGTCTTCATCATTTTCTAAAAGCAAAAAACCATGTCCTGCCTTATTTACTTTAATGTAACCACTTTTTAATGAACTGCAATATTTCAATAAAATATATTTGTCTTTTTTTGTTTCATGTAAATAACCATCTTCTACTAAAGAATTTAAAGCAGCACATAGTTCTTGATAATCTTCTATTGTTTTTAAATTTAATAATCCATTTATTTCAATTGAAGTTTGAGCTTTAGCAATATTGTCTAAAACATCTAAAATTTCTTCTTTCATTAAACCTCCGGATACGTGCAAGTTTTTTCGCCGTCGCTCCATCTTACTGTAATAATCTTATGATCAACTCCCACACTTAAACCATTTTCAGGATTAATCATAGTTTCATCTAATGTCCCATTTAAAATTAAATCATTTGTTGAAACGGTTTTAATGCAATTGTTTTTATCAGCGCATGTATCTCTTAAATTAATTGTATTAGCATAAACACAAGCATCATTTTCAATAGTTAATTTGTATTCTTCATATCTTTTTTCTTTTTGTCTATTTAACAATTGAGTTATACCAATACTGATTGAAGTTGTTAAAACCGCAATCAGGGCTACAGCTATTAAAAGTTCTATTAAAGTAAAACCATTTCTTTTCATAATATCACTATTAAATTATAACACACTGATGACTCTGTCCTCAAGTTAAACTAAAATAAAAATAATTATTATTATTACAAATTATAATAGATTTAATTGGATAAAATAAAAAAATTTATTAACTTTTAATTGGTTATATTTATGGCTATTATATATTTTTAATATTTTTTGTAGTATTATATTATATAAAGGAGTTAATATGAATAAGATAGATTACGCAAATTTATTACTTCCCAATGTTAATAAATCATGGGAAGAATATATTAAAATGTACCCGACTAGAAATTTAAATAATAAAGCATTGGTTACAAGATTTGCTCCAAGTCCTACTGGATTTGTACACATGGGGAGTTTATTAAGTGCGATGGCAAATGTTTGGTATGCAAATTATAGTAAAGGTAAAGTTTTTTTAAGAATAGAAGATACTGATCAAAAAAGAGAAGTTGAAAATGGAATTGAAGGAATTTTAAATGATTTTCAAGATTTAAATGTTAAATTTGATGAAGATCCTCTTAAAGGGGGAGATTATGGGCCTTACATTCAAAGTCAAAGAAAAGACATTTATCAAGCTTTTGTTAAAAAATTAATTGGGGAAGATAAAGCTTATCCTTGCTTTTGTTCTGCAAATGATATTGAAAATATCAGGTCTTTACAAGAAAAGAAAAAATTAAGAATCGGTTATTACGGAAAGCATGCCAAATGTCGATTTTTAAATATAGATGAAGTTATATCCAAAATAAATAATAACGAAAAATTTATTATTCGGTTAAAATCACCCGGTTCTTTTTATAACAAAGTTATTTTAAATGATTTAATTCGCGGTAAAATTGAAATGCCAGAAAATGATTTAGATATTGTAATTTTAAAATCTGATGGACTGCCAACATATCACTTTGCTCATGCTGTTGATGATTATTTAATGAAAACCACTCATGTTATGCGCGCTGATGAATGGATTTCTAGTTATCCAATTCATGAACAATTATTTAAAATGTTAAATTTTTCGTTACCTTATTACGCTCACTTAGCTCCAGTTAATATTAAAGATGGTAATACAGTTCGAAAAATTTCTAAAAGAAAAGACCCCTGGGCCGCTATTAGCTATTATAATGAAAAAGGTATTCCATATGAAGTAATTATGCTATACTTGGCAACACTGCTTAATTCAAATTTTGAAGAATGGTACAATAATAATCCAGATAAAACAATTGATGATTTTGAATTTAATTTTAATAAAATGCCGATTTCGGGTCCAATATTTGATATTGAAAAATTAATAAATCTTTCTAAAACCTATTTTAGTCGCTTAAAAGCCGATACAATTTACCATAATTTATTAAAATATACGGAAAAATATGATCTTGAATTTTTTAATATTATTAAAAATTATAAAGAATATACAATTAATTTATTAAATATTGAAAGAGAAATTACTAAACCAAGAAAAGATATTGCTTCTTACGAAGATATAAAAATTTTGTTTTGGTATATGTACGACGAATTATTCTCTCAAAATAATGATGACTATGAATTAGCAACGCATATTATTAAATCTGATTTTATCATTTATATGTTAACAATTTACAATCAAAATGATTCACAGGAAGTTTGGTTTAATAATTTAAGTGATTATGCTAATACAATTGGCTTTACTTCCAATAAAAAAGAATATAAGGAAAATCCCGATTCTTTTAAAGGCACAACCGCTGATTTTTGTAAAATATTAAGAATATTTATAACGAAAAAAAATATTAGTCCCAATTTATATGATGTTTTAAAATTATTAGGTAAGGAAAGAATAATTAATCGCATTAATATATATTTTAATTAAAAATTTTTATAAATATATTATTTAAATTTTAATAAAACGAGCAAACCCGATAATGGTTAGCCCGTTTTTTTAAATTGCATTTCTTTTAAGATTTATTTATCTTAAAAATAAGATAAATGATATAATTAAAAATATTAAACCTAAAACCAAAGTTAATCTAGTAATAAACAATTCAAAGCCACGCTCTTTCATGTTTTGAAATAACATATCATTTCCTCCGGTAATTATTTGACCGGCTTCACTTGCTTTACTACTTTGAAGTAAAACTAATGCAATCATTATTACGGAAATAATTAATAACATCGTTTCTAACATTATCGATCACCTTTCTTTGTTTTTTTATTATCCTCTAATGGTTCAATTAGATTTATTTCTGCTACATCTTCGGGAACTTCACCATTTTTTACAATATATTCAATTTGTTCTTTAGTTAAAGTTTCAAATTTTATCAATGCTTCACTTAATAATTCAATTAAATTTTTATTTTCTTTAATTATTTTTTTAGCATTATTATAACATTCATCAATAATTTTTCTAATTTGCTGATCTATTTCTAAAGCAACTTGATCAGAAAAGTTTCTTGTTTTAGTATAATCTCGACCTAAGAAAACATTTTCACTTTTTGTTTCATATTGAACAGGGCCAAGATCACTCATTCCATATTCTGTAACCATGCTCCGAGCAATATTTGTTGCTCTTTTAAAATCATCTGTTGCTCCAGTAGATACTTCATTTAAAAACATTTCTTCACTAACACGGCCCCCCAATAAACCAGTAATTTGACCTAATAATTCAGATTTAGTTAAAACCGCCATTTTTTCTTCTTTTGGCAACATCATTGTATATCCGCCAGCCATTCCTCTTGGAATGATTGTGATTTTATGAACATCATTAGCATCTTCTAATTTTAAACCAATAACTGCATGCCCTGCTTCATGTAAACTAACAAGCTTTTTTTCTTTTGGAGTTATTTGGCGTGTTGTCTTGGCTGGGCCTAATAAAACTCGATCTGTTGCTTCGTCTATTTCGTTCATGGTAATCGCATTTTTTTTACGTCTTACAGCAAGCAGTGCTGCTTCATTTAATAAATTTTCTAAATCAGCTCCACTAAAACCAGGAGTTCTTAAACTTAAAAATTTTAAATTAACGTCTTTGTCTAAAACTTTATTCT
>CAYOJY010000021.1:7399-13795 GCA_964404455.1 uncultured Muribaculaceae bacterium
TGAACTTTTAAAATTGCTTCTCTTTCTTTTGAGTCAGGTAAACTTACGGTAACTTGACGATCAAACCTTCCCGGTCTTAATAATGCTGGATCTAAAACATCAGGTCTATTGGTAGCGGCGATGATGATAATTCCTTCATTTGCGCCAAAGCCATCCATTTCAGTCAATAATTGATTAAGGGTTTGTTCCCGTTCATCGTGTCCACCGCCAAGACCAGTTCCTCTTTGTCTACCAACTGCGTCTATTTCATCAATAAAAATTAAACATGGGGCACTTCTTTTAGCTTCTTTAAACATATCCCGTACTCTCGAAGCTCCTACACCAACAAATAATTCAACAAAATCTGAACCACTTATATAAAAAAACGGCACATTTGCTTCGCCAGCAATAGCTTTAGCAAGTAAAGTTTTTCCTGTTCCCGGAGGACCAACTAATAAAACACCTTTAGGAATGCGCGCGCCAAGCTTTTGAAATTTTTTAGGACTTTTTAAAAAATCAATTAATTCTTCAACTTCTTCTTTTTCCTCTTTTAAACCCGCAACATCTTTAAAAGATTTTTTAGATTTATCGTCCGTGAGTTTGGCTCTGCTTTTTCCAAAATCAACTCCCGATTTATTTGAACCGGCAATTCTTGTGAAAATAAAGTACATAAGTCCAATTAAAATAATAAATGGCAAGACATTTACAAGGATATATGTAAACATTGAATTACCTGGATCGGTTTTAGTTTCATATTTTTTAACATCATTTTCATTCGCATAAGCGACAATTGTTTCTAAATCTTTTTCTAAAACTCTTGTTTTAAAATTTTCTGTATTTTTATAATCAGATAATTTTCCTTCAACAATGTATACTCCTTGATTACTATTCGGGGTCACAGTAATTTCAATAACTTCATTATTTTTAATTTCTTTCATTAATTCCCCAGTAGTTAATTCATGAACTTTATTTCCCTGGAAATTAAGTAATACCAAAATTGATAAAATTACAGCTCCTAATATTAAATAAGGTAAATTATTTTTTAAATTATTATTTTTCTTATTCATCTTTTTCTCCTTTGCATTTCCTATTATATCATTTAATCTTCTTTTTTAAAATAAAATTTATTATTTCTTTTAATTCCTTTAAAATTATTTGATAAGTCAATACTGGCATTATTTTTAGAACTATTAATTAATTTTATAATTTCTAAAACAATGTTATCAGTTACATCAAATTCATCGTTTAATTGAATTTGAACAATCAACAATTCTATCGATTTTCTTTTAATAAAATCTTTTTCATTATTATATTTAATAATATCTAATTCATTCTCATTTATAATACCATTACTTAATATGTAATCTTTAACAAAGATATCATAATCATATAATTCATTACTGAATTTTAAATATTTTAAATGAATATTATCAGTTTCTTTTTTTAATAAAGGTAATATTTCATTTCGATATCTATTACGAGTATATTTATCAGAAAAATTACTCGAATCAATTTGATATTTAATGTTGTTTTCTTTATTATATTTAATTATATCCTGTTTACTATAATATATTAAAGGTCTAATAACTTGATAATCATTAAGAGGATTATTTATTTTAAAACCAGCATATCCGGGTATATTACTGCCTCTTGATAAACGCATTAATATAGTTTCCATTAAATCATCACCGTGATGAGCCGTCATTAAGTATTGTGCATTATATTTATTTATTAATTCATTAAAAAATTTATATCTTTTTTTTCTTGCATCACTTTGAAAATTATCTTTAAAACTTTTTATTGTTAATAGCTCAAAAATTATATTATTATCAGAAGCATACTTTTGAACAAATATTTCCTCTTCTTTTGATTCTTCCCGAATATTATGATTAACATGTGCGCAAATTATTTTTAAATTATATTTTTCTTTTAAAGACAATATTAAAGAAAGCAAACACATTGAATCTGGTCCACCACTACACGCAACAACGATAGTATCGTCTTTTTTTAATATTGATTTAAAATAATTTAATGCTTTTTCCATATATAACCTATCTTATGTTTTTTAAATTATATTCTAGTAAATCGTTTAAATCACCAGCTAGAATTTTTTCGGGATCTGTTGATTCAAAATTAGAACGATGATCCTTGATTAATTTATACGGCTCTAAGAAATAACTTCTAATTTGACTTCCGAAATTTATATTATTAGTTTGTTTTAAGCTTTTTTCTAAACTTACTTGTTTTCCTAATTCAATTTCATGTAATTTATTTTTTAATATTTTAAGAGCTGTATCTTTGTTTTTTAGTTGACTTCTTTCATTTTGACAATTAATTACTATTTTAGTCGGTAAATGGGTTACCCTAACAGCTGAATTTGTCGTGTTGACAGATTGACCGCCCGCACCGGATGAGTGAAACACATCTATTTTTAAATCTTCTTCTTTTATTTCAATATTAATATCATTATTAAATTCAGGAGTTATACTAACCGACGCAAAAGATGTATGTCTTCTTCCTCCTGAATCAAAAGGCGATATGCGGACTAAACGATGAACTCCAGCTTCTTTTTTAAAATATCCATAAGCAAATGGTCCATTTATTTTGATTAAAGCATTTTTAATGCCAGCCTCGTCCCCTTTTGTCAAATTTATTAATTCATATGAATAACTGTTTTTTTCACAAAATGAAGTATACATATTTAATAACATGGAAGCCCAATCACATGATTCTGTTCCTCCGGCTCCAGGATGAATTTCTAAATAACAATTAAGTTTATCATAATCTTCATTTAAAAATGTTTTTATCTCTAAATCAAATAATTTTTCAACAAACAATTGTTGTAAAGCTTCATCATAATTTTCTTCTAATAAAGCTAAGGTTAGTTCTAATTCCTCATAATTATTAATTATTTTTTTAAAATATGTTATTTCTTTAAATACTTGCTGACTATTTTCAGGATTATCCCAAAAATTGTCCTGGGTTGTTTTTTCTTCTAATTTTTTTAAGATTTCCTTTTTTTTATTTAAGTCAAAGTAACCTCGCTATCGAATTTAATTTTTCTCTCATAATTTGAATATCCATTTTATTTTCCACAACAAACTTTATATTTCTTGCCACTTCCGCAAAAACATGGTTCATTTCGTCCAGGTTTTTTAGCTACTTTTTTAGGGATGTTTTTTTCTTTTGTTTTCCCATCATTTGCCGTGCCTGTTAAAGTTTGTTTCCTTTCTACATTATAACGAACTTCAGCTTTTAATAAAAATGTTGCAATATCATTATCTACTTTTTCTAAAAATTTATCAAATAACTTAAATCCCTCCATTGTATAAGCTTGAACTGGATTAACTTGACTATAACCACGTAATCCGATTCCTTCTTTTAAATGTTCCATTGAATTCATATGTTCAACCCAATTAGAGTCAATTACTCTTAATGATATAGCTTTTTCAAATTCAATAGCCATATCAGCGTCTTTCATTTTTTGTTCATAATCTTTTATAACTAATTGATAAATGTATTCAGGAATTTCTTCATCGGTTAAATTTTGAATTTGATTAACTTTTAATTTATTTTCTTTTAAAAAATTGGTATTAACATATTCAACAATTTCTGATTTATCAAAATCTGTTAAGTTTCCCTCTGGTTCAATATGACTTTCACATAAATTATAAATGGTATTTTTAAAAGTTTCAAATACTCTTTCATGGATATCAGCTTGTTCTAATATTTCATTACGTCTTTCATAGATTATTTCTCTTTGTTCATTTAAAACGTTATCAAAATCTAATAAATTTTTTCGAATATCATAGTTGTTTCCTTCAACCTTTTTTTGAGCTCCCTCAATACTTTTAGTTAATGATTTACTCCGGATACTTTGATCGCCCGTTATGCCTAAACCCTCGATCATATTTTTAACTCTATCAGTTCCAAAACGACGCATTAAATCATCTTCAAACGATACAAAAAACTGACTTATTCCGGGGTCTCCTTGTCTTCCAGCTCGCCCTCGCAACTGGTTATCAATTCTTCTTGCCTCATGTCTTTCGGTACCAATTACGCACAAGCCCCCAATATCCACTACACCTTTACCTAATTTAATGTCGGTTCCTCGACCGGCCATGTTTGTTGCTAAGGTAATAGCACCTTTTTCACCAGCTTTGGTAATTATTTCCGCTTCACGAGCATGATTTTTAGCATTTAATATTTCGTGTTTTAAACCGGCTTTTATTAAATTTTTACTTAGCCTTTCGTTGGATTCAACTGAAATAGTTCCTATCAAAATAGGTTGACCTTTAGAATTTATTTCTCTAACATATTTAATAATAGCCTGATATTTACCTAATTCATTTGAATACACTAAATCAGGAAAATCTATTCTGGTTATTTCTTTATTTGTTGGAATGCTTATAACATACATGTTATAAATATTTCTAAATTCTTCTTCTTCAGTCTTGGCAGTACCTGTCATACCTGATAATTTATTATACATTCTAAATAAGTTTTGGAATGTAATAGTTGCCATTGTTTTAGTTTCAACATTAATGGACACACCTTCTTTAGCTTCGATTGCTTGATGAAGTCCATCACTAAATTGACGACCGTGCATTAAACGACCCGTAAATTGATCAACTATAATAATTTCATCGTTTTCAACAACATAATCCACATCATTTTTAAAACCATAATTAGCTTTTAATGATTGATTAAGATGATGAACAAACGGCGTATTATCTAAATCATATAAATTTTTTATATTAGTTATTTTTTCAACTTTTTTACTTCCATCTGCCGTTAATGAAACATTTTTAGTTTTTTCATCAATCGTATAATCTTCAATGTTATTAAGCATTTTGGCAACTCTATCGGCATCTAGATATAAATTACTGGCATTAAATTGCCCTCCACTAATAATAAGAGGGGTTCTAGCTTCATCTATTAAAATAGAATCGGCTTCATCTATTATACAGAAATTAAGTTTTCTTTGAACTCGCGATTCTTTTTGAACCACCATGTTATCTCTTAAGTAATCAAATCCTATTTCATTATTTGTTGAATAAGTAATATCACAATTATATGAATCTTGTTTCTCTTTAGGTGTTAACTCTCTTATATTTACTCCTACAGTTACCCCTAATAAATCATAAATTGGTTTCATCCATTCAGCATTTCTAGAAGATAAGTATTCATTGGTAGTTACAACATGAACTCCTTTTTTAGTTAAAGCATTTAAATATGCTGGCATTGTTGTTGTTAAAGTTTTTCCTTCACCTGTTTTCATTTCGGCAATATTTCCAAAATGAATAGCTAAACCTCCAATAATTTGAACTCTAAATGGTTTTTCACCAATAGCTCTAAATGCAGCTTCGCGACTTAACGCAAATGCGGGAACAATTAAATCATCCAATTCTGTTCCTTCTTCTAAAGACTTTATAAATTCTTCAGTTTTAATTTTAAAATCCTGATCTTTTAATTCTTGCATTTCTAAATCTAATGCTAAAACCTGATCAGCAATTTTTTCAAATTTTTTTAATTCTTTATATTCACTATCTAATAATTTTCTTAGAAAATTCATAATGCACCTCTGTTTCATTATATCAAAAAATAACTTGTTTTATAATAATAATTACAAATTTCATTAATTTATATTTAATTTTTACTTATATTTTTCTAAAGTTAGTTAAACAACAAACTTATTACTAATATTTTTTTATTTTAAAAAACACTCAACAACGATTGAGATGATTTTATCTTTATTTTTTTTATTGTATTCCCATTACATAAGGAGTTTTTTCGCAACAATTACTTAATTTATCACATATGGGTTATTCCATGTCCCCGAACCTGTTGACAAAGAGATATCAGAGACCGTTTATTTTTAACTGTGTCTTTTATGACTTATTTTTTTATAATCTTAATTTTTATACTTAACTGACTTTAGTTTATCATATTTTTTTTATTTAGTAAAATTTTTTATCAATTATTATAAATACTTCTTGATTTCTACCCCGTTGGGGTCAGTTACTTTCATCATTAATTCTGTTTTTTTATCTTCGGTTGTATATTCAAAATCATTATAGTCTATCACAAAAAAGACATTATAGTTTTCACTAGCTATATTGGTATTAGTATTAGCCTTTAAGTTCGCACTGGTGACGGTATAATCACTTAAATTACCCATACCTTCCCCAAAGTTTTCTTGGCTTGCAACAATGCTTATAGGTTGACCTTCCACAAAATATAATTTATCAGTTGTTTTTGATTCAATATTGATATTAGTGCTTGATTCCGCGCCAAAATTGGCAATAAAATAAGCAAAAGTTACTCCTATTGCGGTTAAAAGGACTGCGGTTACTGCTATGATGCTATATATTTTTTTATTATTCATTTTTAACCTTCTTCCTATTATCAATATTT
>CAYOJY010000022.1:0-12956 GCA_964404455.1 uncultured Muribaculaceae bacterium
TTATGGGTTTACCTTCCACAAAATATAATTTATCAGTTGTTTTTGATTCTACATTAATATTAGTACTTGATCCGGCGCCAAAATTAACGATAAAATAAGCAAAAGTTACTCCTAAAAACGTTAGAAGGAATGCTGTTATAGCTATGATGCCATGTATTTTTTTAGTTTCCAATTTATTACCTTCTTCCTATTATCAATATACTATATATTATTACCTTTTTCAATATTATTTATTTATTTAAAATCAAGAATAATTTAATACACATATTTTTAATTATTTATAGTACTATAAGCATTATTGCTAATTTAATATGTAATAAGCTTAATTCTAACTTTACTATTTAGCATTCTTAATAAAGATTTTACTTAAAAGATTACTAATGAGATAAGCAAATAAAATCATGATAAATATTTTGATTAAAATTATAGGATTAGTTAAACTTTCAATTAAATTTGTCCCAACAAATCCCCAAAAATAAACCATAAACACTTTACCAACTAGTAAGGATATAAAATAATTTTTGGCTGGGATATCACTTAAACCAGCAATTACATTTAAAGCAAAAGCTGGTGTGAAAGGAATAGCCATTAAAATTGTTAATTGCTGAATATTTAATTTATTTACATAATTATAACTTTTGTTTAACATTTCTATTTTTTTAGTTACTCTTAAAAAATATTTGTGAAGTCCTTTTCTTATTACGAAAAAAGCCAGCATACATCCTATAATGGTAAAAGCCCAGGAAATAAAAAACCCCATAAATGATCCGAAAATTATAAAATTAATAGCAATAAAAATAAAAAGAGGTAAGACCGGAAAAATTGATTCCAATATAATTAATAAACATGATAAAAAGGGAGCGTAAATTCCCATGTAATCTAAAATATAATCTATGTAATCGCTAATTAGAGGAAATATTTCCATATATAATCACTTCATTTATTATTATACACTATTTTCTGAGTGGTTACCCAAAAATGTTTAAAAATTAAAATAGTGATAGTTTTAATTATTCACTAATGTTACATCATAACCATAATATTCTAAAGTAATAACAGCTTTTTTACTAAGCAATCCCTTTTTACATGTTATAAAATATTTTTGATTTTTATTTAAATATTTTTTATGATTATATATTAATTTATCACTATGAATATTGATACTACTCAAATGATGACTTTTTTCATACTCTATTGGATGTTGAACATCGATTAATAATCCCATATGAGGACTATATTCTTTTATATTAATTGTTTTCATTTCATCCCTCTATATAGTTTATTCAAATAAAAAAAAGATGACTAAGCATCTTCATCAAAAAAATCATCAAAAAATTCATCATCACTAACAATATTATCCCCAACTATCCGACTATCAACATCTATATTAATTTTCGGCTTTTGTTGAACTTTATCAGGCAATTCTACTTTAGGTTTAGATTTAGCAGTTGGTACCTCTAATTGTGGTGAAACTGTTTTTTTATTCACTTGTTCTTGTTTTTCTTGATCTTCAAGTTCTTTTATTTTTTTGTCAATATCTCTCATCATTGCATCAATATCTAAATCACTAATTTGTTTTTGAGGCATAAATGGATTAATTAACGGTTGATTCATTCCTATATTATTTCCCAAAGAACCAACTCCGGCATTAGAGCCAAAGGGAGGATATCCCATATGAGGACTGCCAGATAATACAGAATTCGGCATTTCTAAAGCTCGTTTCTTTTTTTCTTCAGTAACATATTTTTTAACATCAAATATTTCTACTTCGCGCATTTTTCTATTTGGATAACTTGAAGGGAAAAATTCTTCACCCCACTCAATTTTAAAATTAGGCTTTAATTGAGTTTTAAATGGATTAGTTCGTAAACGAATAATAATTGCTTGAAATAGTTTTAATTTTTGGAGATCCGATACAGTTATTAATGGGGTTGAAGCTGTTTTATCTTTTTCTTTAGATTTTACTTCTCCACACATTTTACTTATTTCTTCCAAAGCTTTTAATTCTGTACTAATTAAATATATTAAATTACTGCAATTTCCTTTAATAACTTCAGCAACATGTTCGCCATAAACCTCGCTAAGCTGAGCATAATTTTGAATAATAAAAGTAAAACGAATATCTCTACTTCTTGCTGCTGAAATCATCGAATCAACATCTTTTAATGGCGGCATATTGGCAAACTCATCTAGAATAAAATTTGTCCGATATTCTAATTTTCCCCCATTTTCATGAGCAACATCAATTAAAGTTTCATAACACTGTTTAATAAATATAGTCATTAAACTGTGATATGTTTTTTTCTCGTCATGAATTACTAAAAAAACTGCAGTCTTTTTTTTGCCAATATCACGCATGTCAAAATCACTGTAAGCAAGCATTTCACTTAAATTTTCAGTTGAGGAAAATAATCTTATTTTTTGTCTAAATGTTGATAAAATACTCCCCTTTGTGTCCGAGGGTGCACTAATGGTTGATGAAGCAAAAATATACGGGCTTGAACTTTCACCTTTTAAAGTAAAATATTCTTTAATGTAAGTACTATTGGCAGCATATCTTTCTTCTCCTATGGTACTCATTACATTAATACTGTTTAAATTTACTTCCGGTTCTTTAGCGTCTTGAAATAATCCTAGAGCTAAACCAGCAAAATAATCAGCTGATGTTTTTTCCCAAAATGGATCATTTTTATTTGCTTGATCATATAAGATATTTAAAGCGACGTCATTTAACAATTCCGTTGCTTTATCTATTTTTTTTTCTTTATAATAGTGATAAGGCAACGCTAAAGGATTCCAAGCATTTCCTTTTTGCGGATCTCTAAAATTTAATAAAACAATATTATAACCTTTTGATTTTAAATTCTCAGCTGTGTAGCGATAAATTTCTCCTTTGGGATCGGTTATAATCATACTTTCGCCTTTTCGCCCTAATATATTAACCATTGGTTTAACTAAACATTCAGTTTTACCTGAACCCGTTGAGCCAATTACCAGGTTATGATATTCACCATTATCCACATAAATATTCTTACCATCATTAATTAGAGGCACTCCTGATGCATTAATTTCTTTATTTAGGGGATCAACTTTTACAACATCTTTTTGAGTAATTATTTCTTTTTCTTTAGCCCATCTTGCATATCCATCACTACTTTTACCTTCAAATTTTAATCCAACTCCTGGACCTTTTTCTTTATTAAAAATATAAGACGATACACTGGTAAAAACAATAACCTGCGCCGCAAAAAACAAAATTAATGTTGCGGTTAAATATGGGGGAAGAAAAGCTTTAAATGGTACTAATCCATAAAAAACTCCTTCATTAGCAAATGAAGCGAAATTTAATACTACGACTGAACATAAATATAATAAAACAATCGAATATATAATAAATAATACAAAGTCTTTTGATTCAATTTTAAACTTCATACAAGCCTTCTTTCAAATATAACTATATTATACTATAAAATTTTATTTATAGCATTACTCTTCTAATAATTTTTCAATTTTAACGGTATAATCTAAAACTGCATCAATAGAAAAAATATATCGATATGTGTTATCTTCTAAATAAATTTCTTCTTCACTTTTGATTTGTTGATAATTAATAACTTTAGATTCTCTTTCCAGGACATATTCATCAGGTAAACTTTTTATTTTTTTAAAAGCTTCTTCTTTATTATTTAAATAAAGTAATTTGAAATGCTGATAATATAAATTGGCAATATCCCCTGTGGAAGCCTGATAATTTTTATATGTATTAAATGATGATTTTTTAATATATTTATCTGGTTCATCTTGCGGATTAAAATTTTTATTAATAATTTCTAAATCATCAATATCAATAATATTAGTGCCATTTCCACTGTCGCCATTACTTGGATTAGGTTCGGAATCATTTTTTTCGATATTATAATTATAAATGAAAAAAATCATCATAATAATTATAAAAACCGTAATAATAACTCCATTTATTACTTTATTATTCATTATTTATTCCTTTCGTAAATATTTCTCCTTTAAAAGGTTCTACAGAAAATGTTAAATTTTTTTCATTTAAATAAACAATATTATAGACATCCACGGTTTTTACATCACCAATATCCGCATCCATTATATCCTCAGATAAAATAGAATGAACATAATATATGGAAAACCCTTCTTTAAGTTTCTGGTAATAAACTTTTTCAGAAGATATAGAAGAAAAACCATTATAAAAATTAATTTTATTAATTATATTTTCAGAAGTTATTTCATTTTTTTGAATATAATCTACACTTAAAAGATTATACACTGTATCATATTTTTTTGAAAAAACATAACCATAATATTTATTTAAACAGTTAGTAATTGTAAAAAAACGGGAATGATCTTTTAAATCATATATTTCTGCCGAATTATCATCATCATTATTATTATTATTATTATTTAAATAATTGTTACTGATATTATTACTTTTTTTATCATTAAGAACTATAACAACCGCTAATATGGTTATTGCCAGAAATATTATACCTATTATTACTAATGTTTTTTGAGAAGTTTTATCCATAAATTTTTCCTTTCTATAAATCAAAAATAAGTTTTCGGTAGTCTAAGCGAACTTTTACAATATAATATGTATAATCTGATTGTTCACAAATAATTGTGGGAACACATCCCTGTCCGCCACTACTTGAAGCACATTTATAATGATTACCGCAACGTTTATTATAATATTCTTCAGTATAAGTTTCGCTTAAAAAGCCAGTATTTTTCCAATATTCAATATAAACACAACCGCCATCGCCCCAGCTACCAGGATTGGCTAAATAATTGCCAAACCAACCATAAATCGATAAAATCCCCGATAAGGTGTCAGGAGGTCCATAACCATTCGGGTTACAACCAGCAGCTTTTCTTTCTTCATACCTTTTGATAATCATATTATAATAATTGGTTGAAGAGTTAGAATAACTATGCAAGAGTTCGGCAAAACGGATAACTCCATCTTCCATATTGGTAATATGCGGACCGTCATTACAACCTTCACCATTTGCAATACCAATTCCCCAAAAATTGTACCAATTATTACATTTAGCAAAACCACTTTCAATCGCCGCAAAGATAACAACTATTTCCGGGTTTAAATCTTTTTCGACGGATGTATCATAAATAATATCGGCATTTGTTAAAAAATTATTATAAAAATCACTTTTTTTATTTCCTGATAAAGTATTATGATAATTTTCCAAATGAGCTTGGAATTCACTTTTAGTTAATGAAGTTGTAAATAATGGTACCGCAGATGAATCATAATCATAATTAATTGGCTTAGGTCGGGGTTTTGATACCGAAATGTAATCAAGAGGATCAACTGTATTTAAATAATTATTAGAGCCAATTCTTATTTCAAAATGTAAATGAGTTCCTGTTGATCTTCCTGTATTTCCCATTTTACCTATTACTTGTCCTTGAATAACGTCATCCCCAACACTAACTTTTATACTATTAGAATATAAATGAGCATATAAAGTATATTCATTACTTCCGTGATCTATAATAATATAATCGCCATAACTAGAATTATTTTCAATTACCGTAATAACCGTTCCATCTTTGGCGGCAATTATTGGATATACATTATCAGGACTTTTAGCAATGTCAATTCCCGAGTGGAACTTTTTAGTACCTAAAAAAGGATCGCTTCTATAACCAAAACCGCTACTAACATAAGTAACACTAGGGTCGCCTATTGCTACTTCAACTCCCTCAATTTCTTCAACTTCTAAACTTCCCACGGGCCACCAATAAGCTTTATTATATCGATAATAATTCATTGATGTGCCATTTAAAGAATCTTCTTTTACCGCTAACATTATAATAAATATTATAAAAATTATTATTATTATTCCCGCTAAAATAGCTAAAACCCACGGATTTTTCAGGATTAAACCCCATATCTTTTTTTTGATTTTATCTTTTACAACTTGTTTAGCCTGGTTTGCAGCTAAATTTTTTATTGTTGAAATAGAGGATGGTTTCCTTTCAATTTCCTGGCTTTCTTCTGAAGGATTATCTGCGTCATTATTACTTAATGGCGTTGGAAAATCTTCTATTTCTTCTTGGTTTGATTTTTGTTCCAGATTTTCCGCTTCTTCTTTGTTTTCATCTTCAACGAAAAAATGATTCGGATCTCTTTCGAATCTTTTATTTGGGTTATATAATAATTTATTGTTATTTTTTCGTTTCAAAGAATCACCTACTTCTTAATTACAAACCGCCACCAGTTCCAAAAGAGTCTAATTCTTCTTGAGTAACCACAACATTTATCTGCATCCTTCGATTACCGCAAATAAATAAGGCTTCTCCTTGATTATAATATTTTACACTTTCTTTTTCCGATTCATTTAAGTCAATTAATTTGGCTAAATCTTCAACGGCTTGTTTTCTTAAATTCATTACAATGTAATATGAAGCATTATCAAATATTGCTTTTCCATGAGTTATAATTGTTGGAGCAGCAAAATCTGTTGGTTGTTGGGTTATAATAATTGTCCCGGTATTATATTTTCGACTTCTTCTTTGAATTTGAGCCAAAAATTCTGCTCCTAGTTCATTTCGACTAGAAAGTAAGACATGGGCTTCATCCACCATCATAACCGTATTAATATTTTTATCTAAACATAAGCCCCAGGCATATTTTAAAATGTTAAAAAATAAAGCATTTCTGATACTGTCATCGCTGTTCATTAATTCTTTGATATTAAAGACAATTAAATCACTTTCAATTTTTAATGTTGTGTGTCCGGTAAAATAATATCTTAGTTCTTTAATTAAAGGTCTTATTTTTAATTCCAGTCTTTCCATAACATCTCTTTCACGAGTGGCATCAGTCATTGATAGTAATCTTCCTCTAATTGTGGCATAAACATCATCGAAAGTCGGAAAATCAGCACTACTTAATTTAGTATAATCGGTGTCGTAATCGATTTTAAAACGTTTATATGTATCTTGAACAACTTCACTAAACATGGTTAAAACATCATCTTCAATAGAAGGACTATAATATTTCATAAAAGCATTTAATTGCTGAAGAGTTCTAGTTAATACAGTATACCCTAAACCTTGAGCAATTTCTTCTTCATCAGCGTCCACTACTATTTCCAGGGGATTAATCATCCCAAATTCTCCGCCTTTTCCTAAATCAAGAAAATCTCCATTCAAGGCTGCAGTCATTTCTTCTAGTTCGCCCTCTGGGTCAATGGCAACAATTTTCAAACCATTTCGAATATGGGTTCTTAATAACAATTTTGCCGCAGTTGATTTTCCTGAACCAGATGTTCCAAGTAATATAACATTAGCATTATTTCGATTGTTTTCTTTTCTTTCCTGATATAAAAATTGATTAAATAATACTACTCCACCAGAATAATCTACTCCAAATAATGTGGCATTCCCAGGATCTTTAATACTATCAAATACAAAAGGGTACATCGCCGCGATTGTAATACTCGGTATTGGCGTTCCTATTCTTTTTTCAATATCCTGAGCAGGAAAAATAGGTAACATTGATTTTAAAACTTTTTCTTGTTCATACATCAAAGCAACCCCACGCATACCCATACCTTCCAAATAACTTCTAACTTGAATTTTACGTAGTTCCAGCTCTTCTTTATTATCACCAGAAATCATTAAATGTAGCTGAAAATCAAATATTCTAGCTTGCGTTGCCGCTAGCATAGAAATAAATTGCTCTAATGATTCATAATCTTGGCGAATCCGTTCTTGAGTCGTTTGATCTTTTTCCGTTTGATATCTGGTTTTTAATCCCGCTATTTCTTTATTTAACATTTTTCGTAATGTTTCAAAAGGAATCGGAATATGTTTAATGGCAATTTTCACCCCTGGTAAGTTAATTAAATCACTTAAATATCCTGGGTAAATATTTTTAGGATATGAAATGATAGTCCAGATTGTAGAAAAAGTTGACCCCAATCTAAATTCGGTCGGATTAAATTCCATGCCTTTAGCGGCAACTTCACTTTTAAATCTTGACATATTACATCACCGTCCCAACAGTGGTTTTAGTTCCATCATTTAAAAAATTATCTAAAATCATTCTCAAATCTTCATTTGATGCTTGAGTAGATTGAATTGCACAATTAGCCAAACCGCTAATTAAATTATGTAATTTTTTTTGAACTAATTCCATTCTTTTTTCTTTAAATAAAATAAAATATTCGGTATCCACTACATTGTACTCAGCGCTCATAAATAAATTAGCTTTATTCATATCTTGTAAAGTTAATTTACGAGTTACATTATCTTGAGCATTTTTATACATTATTTGTAACCTGGATAAATATACACTGATATCAACTGGACGATCAGCTATAATTAACCAAAATTCATAATCCAAGGAGTTATAAAAATTTTGCAAACGACTAATTACGTTATTTTGACTAACATTATCCATTATAAAAATATTTTTAGGAGCTATTTTTATCCCACTAATAATTTCGCCATTTTCCAGTTGAATCATCCCATTCATAATTTGCCGAACGGTTAACCAATCTTCGGAATATTTAGAATTAAAATTTTCAACATTAGAATTCAATTTAGGATTCATCTGAAATGCACCAACCTTTCCAATAATAATGTCTACGATTTGTGTAAAACATTATGATATTTGTTATTAATTGTAACATATTATGATAATGAAGTATCGGCATAATTAAAAATGAAGCTATTAATAATGGTAAAAGCATTACAATCATTCCTCCTATACCCGGATTTTTAAATATTATTAACAATAATAAAGTTGTGATTGCCCCCGATAAGAATATAATTAAATCAACTATAGTAAAAAAACCTAATATTAATTGGGATTTTTTACTATTAGCTGGTATTAAATAATTATTATTCACCTTTTTATTCCTCCTCTTTTAATTTAATTTCCCTCTTTAGCCTTTGCTTTTTCCTCTATTTTACTTATTTCAGCATAATTTTTAGATTTACTAATTTTCAATTGATTGCCTAATTTATTAAGTGCAGTTTCGCCAGTTACATCAAGATCACCTTTTATAGTGGTCGCATCTAATATTGTACCACCTTTTGCTGTTGCTTCCTTATTAGCTTCCATAACGTATTCTGTTGCTAAATTACGAGCTATAGCATTTCGATAATCTTCGGCCGCATTTCTTACTTCTGATAAGTCAGCTCGTGTCTCAGTATCAAAATCGGCATACGTCGAGCTTTGTTTAAGCGCTTGATTTTGAACAGCATTTTTAAAATCATATACATAGCCGTTCCGTAGGTTTTCCCAATCCGTTAAACCTATTGTTTTCACTTTTTTCTTTCCACTTGCGTCGGTGTATTCATATTTAGCAATTCCTTTATTAGCTTTTGCTTCTGCTATTTTCTGATCTATTTCTCTCACTAATTTAGTATTAAATTCTGAATATCCACCTTCAAATATACTTGCTGAATTATACGTATCGGTTATACCAAAAGTTTTTTCTTTATTTTTATTAGCTTCTCCTATAATTAAATTTTCGGCGGCCGTACCTAATGTTGATTTGTTATTTATTATAGAATCAATTGTAGCATTTGCACCTTTTAATTCCTCAATGTTATCAAATCCAGCCCACTTTCCTACCGAGTCAAAAGCATCGGCAACTTTTCCTTTAGCTGCGCCTTTCCAGCCTCCGTGAGCTGCTCTGTAAGCTTCACGTTTTGCTTTTTCTTCCACTATTGCTCTTGCTGTAGCACTAGCAGAGCTGCGCATATCAGCAGCACTTTTAGCTCCCAAACCAGCTTTTCCACCTCGAGCAAGACCAGCGGTAAGGCCTCGCATGGCACTGCCTGCACCAATTGCAAGCGCTCTAGCTTTTTCACCAAAGTTTTTATTTTTCCACCCTTTGGTAGCGTGAAATAAATTTCTAGCTCCGGCAGTTACTCCAGCCCCAATGGCAGAACCCGCCGTAAATGCTCCACCTGCTGCTAATTTATCTTTAATACCTAAACTAATATTATCAGAACTTAAGCCAGGAAATATTTCGCCAATTAATTTAGGCGCAGATCTAACAAAAGCTATTATTCCCATTATTATAAATGCTTGAGCCATTATACCTATAAGACCTTCTCCTTGAGCCGCCCCAGTTAAAAATTGATCCATGTTTTTAGAGAAAATCGTTATTAAAAATATTGCTAAAAACATTAATATGACTCGGGTAAATACTTCAAGAACGGTTGCTAATGTTTTTTTAACCCAATTAGAAAATATGTCTTTAGCCGCTCCCGGCATAATTCTGGCAATTATTGGTATCGGCGCAATTATTTCTAAAAAAGCTAGTTTTACGGCTCGAATACCTAAATCAAAGCAAAAAGAAATCATGACGTAACACAAAAAGGCTCCGGCAATCGTCGATATTAAAAATATATATTTTATCTCACCCTTGGCGGCATTATCCGCAAACTTACTATACACCATAAAATTTTCTGTAGCAGCTTCTTCATCGGCCTCGAGTAAATTCATGCCTCCGGCTTCTATTTCTTTTGCACAGGTTTCCGTGAATTTAATATAATTACTATCATCTATTAACTTACTTTTACAAAAACTGTCATCTGGTCTAAAAAACGGTCTAAATACTAAATAAGAAAACATTTTTCCACTATTTTGTAATGAACTATCTTCAGAAGGAGATACATTATTTCCTAAAATTATATTTCCCAGCATATTGCTTTTTAAAATTGCGGTTTGAAATCCTTGAATATAAGTGAAAACTACCGGCATTATCACAATTAAAATTAATGAGGTTATTGTATTCATAATTATTTTAGGAGCCGATTCATTATCTTTAGAAAATTCTTCAGGATTAATAATCGCTTTTAGCATAGTATAAGTTAAAACAAAAAGCATTACAACACCTAATACAATATAGATTCTTCCTACTATTTCATTGTAAGAAGTTTCATCAAAAATATTAGTGGTTGCTATAAGCAAAAAAATTCTATAACAAATATCCACAAAAAAATATATAATAGAATCTATTAATAAAAATAATTTATAAAAGGCTTCAACTACTGCTTCGCCAATATTTAATAATGCTATCAAATACAATTCACCTCATTTCTTTTTTTTATTTACAAGTATCTGAAAAAGGAGTTAATAAGCAATTGTGACAATCGCTAAATTTACTCTCAAAATCAGTTGCGCCTTCAATCATATTTAAAATGACCGAAACTAGAGTTGGAATAAAAAAAATAATTATCCCCGCAATAAATCTTTTCAGCATTTTTTGAGTAGATAGACTAATATCTTTGTCATCACCCGAGACAAGTGCCTTTCCAAAATCAATTGAGCCCATAATGATTATAATTAAAGGAATTAATATTTTGATAATGTATATTAAAATACCACCAGCTTTAAATGCTCTTAATATTCGTGGGTCTTCACAAAATTTAAATTCGGGAACATTTTGAAGTGCCGCTGCAACTGTTGGCATAATTAAAACAACTAGGCCAATAATTAATATTAAAAAAAACAACTTTTTTTTCACCATTCTCACCACTAAAAAAATTATACCATTAATTGAGATTAAAAACTAGAATAAATTAGGTGTTTTTATTGTTTTTTTAATATTTTTATTATTAAAATTAAAAGAAATTTATAATTTAATGAATTATTTAAGAAACAATTTAATAAATGAAAAAGCAGTTATATTTATAATACTATTTTTTTGTAATTTTGATAATAGTTTGTTTTTTATATGAAAGAGAAAAAAATCAGAGGATTTATGAAAAAATTAAAAATATATTTAGCGAGGTTTGGTGTATTTGAAGATATCAATTTTATATATACATTATCTTTACGAAATATTTTATTAATATTTTATTTTTTTAAAAAAATATGTTATCATTTAATAGAAAGAGAGCAAAAAAATGGCAAAAAAGTTTTTTAATAAAACAGTTTATAATAAAAGAAGAAATAATATCATTAGTTTTATTATTATTTCATTTTGTGTTGTAGGTGTAATAATATGTTTTTTAATAACCAAGAATATTAAACCAAAAAATTCCGCAAATATTACGGTAAAATTACAAGAGAGCGTTAATATAGAAATTAATTCTAAAAAACCCGATAATGATATATTTTTTAAAGAATTAGAGGGAATTGCAAGTAATGATATTAAAGTAGATTATGCAAATGTTGCTTTTGATAAATTAGGAACTTATGATGTGAATATTACTGTTAAAAATAAAAGTTATCAAGTAAAATTAATAATAATTGATGTCACTGCTCCAGAATTAGTCTTAAAAGATATAACCATTAAAAAAGGGGATGGATATACCGCCAAAGATTTTGTAGCATCCTGTGTAGATAATTCTAATGAAGAATGCCAGATTAATTTTTATCAAAATGGATTTGATGCGGATGGAAAAGTTATGGATTATTCTGCTTTTACTTCGGAAGGAAATTATGAAATTAAAATAATAGCTACTGATTCTTCGAAAAATGAGACAATTAAATCAACTGCCTTATTAATTGGCAAACAAAATAATGTAATTGATTGTAAGTTTGGTAATTTAGAATATAATAGCAGTTATATTTTATCCAACATTGTAGGTAATAATGGCTGTGCCTTAGATTTAAATTTATATCAAAATGATAATACACGGAGTTCAATAAATAATATTGCCGCAACTGAAACTAAAAAAATTCAAATGGAAGTTAACAAATTACCTAATTTAGTAGATAATATCACAATCAATCGTTCAATTAATGCTATATTAAATAAAACCGGCAATGGTTTAGTGGGATATTCACTTTATGTTGAAGTAAAAGATGGTGACGGAAAAACTGTAGTTAGTTATTATTTAAATTTAGATGGAAAAAGAGTATATATTGATAATTCATACAAACTTAATTAAAATAAAAAAATCTTAGTTCAAAAGAATTAAGATTTTTT
>CAYOJY010000023.1:0-12804 GCA_964404455.1 uncultured Muribaculaceae bacterium
TTAATCAATTAACATCGCACTGGTGCGACGATTTTATCTTTTGGAGCGGATGAGGAGAATCGAACTCCCGTTAGCAGCTTGGAAGGCTGAAGTTCTACCATTAAACTACATCCGCATAAAGAAATTATAACATATATTATTATATAATTTCAAGTATTTTTATTGATTATTTTGAATCCAGTCATGAACTTCTTCAGCATCATCTAAATGATGTTTTGTATATCCTAAAATTTGGTAATTTTCATGACCTTTTCCCAATATTAATATAATATCTTTATTACCCATAATATCAATTGCTTTTTTTATGGCCATTTTTCTATCTAAAATCACTTCATAATTAGTTTTTTTAACGCCCTTTAATATGCCTTCCATAATATTTTCAGGTTTTTCAGTTCGGGGATTATCATTTGTAAAAATTACATAGTCACTTAAAGTAGTGGCAATGTTTCCCATAATAGGTCTTTTTTGGGGATCTCGATCTCCTCCACAACCTATTATAGTAATTATTTTATTTTCTTTAAGTTCAGAATATGCTGTTATAACTTTTTCTACCGCATCGGGGGTGTGAGCATAATCTATAACTGCAAAACCTTTATTCACTTGGATTGTTTCACATCTTCCTTTGGGAGGTTTTATATTTTTAGCAATTGAAATTATTTTTTCGAAAGCAAATCCAAGTTGATGAATTATAGCTAATGAAGTTAAAAAATTATAAACATTAAATTTACTTGTCAAGTTAAAATCAACTTCATAATCTTGTTTTTGATATGAAAAATTCAAGTGGGTATTTGCTGGCGTAGTTTTAAAACTTTCTATTTTATAGTTTCCGTTCATTCCTAGGGTTAATGCTTTAGGAAAAGCTTTTATAAAATGTTGGAAACTTAAATCATCTGAATTAACAATAAAGATACTATCCTTATTTAAATAATTAATTATTTTTAATTTCTCATTTAAATAATTTTCCATTGTTTGGTGAAAATTTAAATGATCCTGAGTTAAATTGGTAAAGGCAGCAATTATGAAGGTTAATCCCTCTATGCGTTTTAAGGCAAGTGCATGTGAACTAACTTCCATTACGATATGAGTACAGCCTAAATCTTTAGCTTTAAATAATAATTTATATAAAGTTAATATATCGGGCGTAGTATTATCTAATTCAAAAGATTCCTCTTGGTGATAAAAACCAATTGTGCCAATGTAAGCAACATTAATATTTAAATTTTGTAAAATTTGATAAGTTAGATAACAACTGGTCGTCTTACCATTTGTTCCGGTTACTCCAATGATTTTTAAATCTTTTAATTGTGAACTATAATTTTGCACTATTTTTTCTTGTAAAAAATTTTCAGTATTTGGAACAATTGTTAACGGAACTGCCGAATTTATTTTTTTTTCAGCTATTATCTTAGTTGCTCCATTTTTAATTGCTTCGTTAATACAATCATGGCCATCAATATTATCTCCTTTGATAGCAATAAATGTTTGGCCAGGTTTTATTAATCTTGAATCTTTTTCGAATTCAATCATTTTAACACATCCTTATTAAATTATATTATAACACAGTTTAAAACTTGTGATATAATTAAAAAATGGAGGGATATATGAAAAAAGTGATATTAACAGGAGACCGCCCAACCGGTAAGCTTCACCTAGGACATTATGTTGGTTCTTTAAAAAAACGTCTTGAACTTCAAAATCAGGGGAATTTTGATGAAATGTATATTATGATTGCTGATGCTCAGGCATTAACTGATAATTTTAATAATCCATTAAAAGTTAGAGAAAATGTAACTGAAGTTTTACTAGATTATCTGGCAATTGGTTTAGATCCTGATAAAGTTACAATATTTATTCAATCAGAAGTAAAAGCATTGACTGAATTAACTTTTTATTATATGAATTTTGTTACTTTAGCAAGATTAATGCGCAATCCAACAGTTAAAGCTGAATTAGAATTAAGAAATTTTGAAAATAATATTCCTATAGGTTTTTTAAATTATCCAATTAGCCAAGCGGCAGATATTACAGCTTTTGAGGCGACTATAGTGCCAGTTGGTGATGATCAATTACCGATGATTGAACAAACAAGAGAAATAGTTCGAAGTTTTAATAATACATACGAAGAAGTTTTAGTAATGCCAAATGCGTTGTTACCCGAAAATGAATTGTGTCGTCGTTTGCCGGGGATTGATGGTAAAAATAAAATGAGTAAATCTATTGGTAATAGTATTTATTTATCTGATGAGTGCGAAGAAATTAAACAAAAAGTTATGAGTATGTATACTGATCCGGGGCATATCAATATAGCAGATCCAGGAAAAATTGAAGGTAATGTAGTATTTATGTATTTAGATGTGTTTTGTCAAAATGAACATTTTATTAAATATTTACCAGAATATAAAAATTTAAATGAATTAAAAAAGAAATATCAAATTGGAGGATTAGGTGATGTGACTATTAAAAAATTTTTAAATGAAATTTTACAAGAATTAATTGAGCCAATTCGTGAAAAAAGAAAATTATTAGAACGTGATGGTCAATATTTATATAATATTTTAAAAAACGGCTCATTAAAGGCTAGTCAAAAAGCTGATGAGACAGTTGAAAAAGTAAAAGAAGTAATGAAAATTAATTATTTTGTCAATGAAAATTATTTAAAAGAATTAATAGAAAAATATAAATAAATATGTTAATATTAAGAATAAAGAAGGGTGAGTTAGTGTGGCAAATTTAGGAAATCATTTTGCATTTAATTTTGATGGTGTAAAAAGTAATAAAAATGTCATTTTTGCTGGTAGTAATTACCGAATTACTATTTTAAGTGAGCGATTACTTCGTTTTGAATATAGTAAGAATGGTATTTTTTTAGATGCCCCAACCAACTTTGCCCTCAATCGTAATTTTCCCGAATCACTTTTTAAAGCGGAAGAAACCCCTAAAGATTTATTTATAAACACTAAATATTTTAGTTTACAATATTCTAAAAACAAGCCATTTAAAGGACCTACTTTTGCCCCTGATTCTAATTTGCGGGTAAAGTTAAACGGAACTGATAAGTTATGGTATCCAACTCATCCCGAAGCTAGAAATTTTAAAAGTATTAGTTTTAGTTTAGATGAATTTAAAAAAATAAAATTGGAAAAAGGGTTATATTCGACTGATGGTTTTGTCATGATTGATGATTCTGAAGGCTTAGTAATTGATGAAAAGGGGTCTTTAAGTGAAAGATTTGATGGAAATCAAGATTTTTATCTTTTTATGTACCGGCGAGATTTTGGTTATTGTCTAAAAGATTATTTTAATTTAACAGGGAATCCTGCTTTAATCCCTCGGTATGCCTTAGGCATATGGTGGAATAGAGATCGGATTTATAGTGCTGATGATACTAAAAAAATTATTCAATTATTTAATCGTTATGAAATTCCTATATCTGTTTTTTTGCTAAGTGAATTTTGGCATGCTAAAGATTTAAATAATTTAAGCAAAAGCGGTTATTCTTTTAATGAAAATTTATTTCCAAATGTAGGGGAATATATGGAATATATGCATAAGAGGGGTGTTAGAATAGGTATTAACTTAGATCCTGCTGATGGCATTAAATTAAAAGATCCGGTTTATCCTAAATTTGCTACTGAGCTTCAAATAAAAAATGGCGAAGAAATTCCTTTTAAAGTTTTTGATAAAATATTTATGATGGTATTTGTTAAAGAAGTTATTGATAATTTAATGAGTTTTAATTTAGATTTTTTTTGGATAGATTATCAAAAGAATATTAAAGAATTAGAGGCTTTAAATTATTATATTTTTAATAATTATAAAAAATCTGATGAAAGAAGAGGAATGATTTTATCCAGAAATGCTTTAGCAGCGGCTCATCGATATCCAGTTTTATATTCAGGTCAAACCATTGCTAGCTGGGATACCTTAAAATATTTACCTTTTTATAATTCCAATGCCAGTAACATTGGGGTATCTTGGTTAAGCCACGATGTGGGAGGCTTTAAAGATGGAATAGAAGATAGTGAACTTTATTTAAGGTATGTTCAATTTTCAGTTTTTAATCCCATTTTCAGATTTAGCGCTAAAAGAGGTCAATATTATAAACGAGAACCTTGGCTTTGGGATATAAAAACTTATACAATTGTCAAAAGTTATTGTAATTTTCGCCATCAATTAATTCCTTATTTATATTCTGAAAATTATAAGTATCATAAAACTGGATTGCCTATAGTTCAGCCACTTTATTACATTTTGCCGGAAATTTATGATGAACCTATTTATAAAAATGAATATTTTTTTGGTTCAGAGTTACTTATTGCGCCAATTACCAAACCCAAAGATATTGTTATGAATCGTTCCATTGAGCGAATATATTTACCTAAGGGCACCTGGTATGATTTTAAAACAGGTAAAAAGTTTTTAGGTAATAAAAGATACATACTTTTTTATACTGATGAAGATTATCCGGTATTTGTTAAAGCGGGAGGAATTATTCCTATTGCGGTATTAGATACTAATAGAAATGATACAGGTAATCCTAAAAAATTAGAAATAAATGTTTTTCCCGGCGAAAGTAATGTATATAAATTATATGAAGATGATGGAATATCGAGGCTTCATGAAGAAGGTTATTATATAATTACAGCTATAGATTATAATTATATGGCGAATAATTATACTTTAATTATTCACCCTTTTGAAGGTAAAACAGGGATAATTCCTAAAACTCGGGATTATACTGTGAAATTTAGAAATACTAAGGAAGCTAAAGATGTAACAATTTATGTTAACGCTGATGTTGCTAGTAATAAGATGGAAACCTATACTGATGATACAGATTTTTGGATTACTATTTATGATGTTGATACAACTAAACAATTAACGATTAATTGTAAAGGTAGAAATATTGAAATAGATGCTTCTCGAATTTTTAATGAAGATATTAATTCTATTATTAGTGATTTGAAAATTACCACAAAATTAAAAGAAAGCATCGCAGAAATTATGTTTAGTGATCGAGATATTAAACGCAAAAGAATTTTGATTCGAAAATTAAAAAGAGAAGGTCTAGCGCCTAAATTTGTTACAATGTTTTTAAAATTGCTTGAATATAGTGTAGAAATTTAATATAATACTAATAAGCAGTCGAAAAAAGAGTAGTAAAAATAATTTTTAAAACAGAAAGTTAATGGTTGATGGAAATTAATGCGAAAATATTTTGAACTTGCTTTTGGATGTAGTGGGGTAATTTCCTTATAAATTTAAAGTTAAAATTAAGGTGGTACCACGGAATTTCTTTTCGTCCTTTAAGCCATCTTTTTATTTTAAAAAAGAAAGAGTTGACAATATGGAAAAATTAAATTATTATTTATCGTTTTTAATTTTTATTTTTTTCTTAGTATTTTTATGTGATTACTTTTTAATTTTAAAATCCAAATTGCTTAAAATAAAAAAAAATAAAAAAACAAAAAGAAAAATAAGTATTATGGAAGTTGATTATCTAGTTCTAAGATTTAAATTAAATAAAGAATTATTATTAACTAAAAAAAACATGATTATAATTGCAATTTTAAATGCTTTTATTATTAGTCTTACTTCAACAATGATATCTTTTTTACCGATTCATATGAGTTTTAAATTTTTAATTGCTTTTGTGCTCTTATTTGCTTTAATATATTCAATATATGAAATTTACGGAAGATATTTAGCTAAAAAAGCTAATTAAAGGAGGATTTATGAATTATAGTGAAATAGAAAAAAAATGGCAAAAAATTTGGGATGAGAATAAATATTTTGAAGCTCAAAATAATAGTGATGAAGAAAAATTTTATATTTTAGTGGAATTTCCTTATCCATCAGGGGCGGGTCTTCATGTTGGGCATGTTAAAAGTTATAGTGCCTTAGATGCCATGGCAAGAGTTAAAAGATTGGAAGGTTATAATGTTTTATTTCCCATTGGCTGGGATGCTTTTGGTTTGCCTGCGGAACAATATGCAATTCAAAATAAAATTCACCCGAGTTTAGCCGTTTCCGAAAATATTCAAGTTTTTAAAAGCCAATTAAAAAGAATAGGCTTATCATTTGATTGGAATAGAGAGATTACTACAACTGATCCGGAGTATTATAAATGGACTCAATGGCAATTTTTAAAATTTTATGAGCATCAAATGGCATATAAGGCTAAAAAAGAAATAAATTGGTGCAATAATTGTAAAATAGGACTTTCTAATGAAGAGTCTGAAGGATCTGTTTGTGAAAGATGTGGAAGTTCTGTTATTAAAAAAGAAAAAGAACAATGGATTTTAAAAATGAGTGACTATGCTGAAAAATTATTAGAAGGCTTAGAAGAAACTGATTTTGTAGATAAAGTTAAAACAGCTCAAATTAATTGGATTGGTAAAAGCATTGGTGCTGAAGTTAAATTTTTGATTGAAGGAACTAATGATTATATTGAAGTATTTACAACAAGACCGGATACTTTATATGGAGTAACTTTTATGGTATTATCGCCAGAACATCATTATTTAAAAAAATATAGCGATTCGATTATAAACTTGGCTGAAGTAAATCAATATCAAAAGGAAGCAAAAAATAAGAGTGAGATTGAAAGAACTGATGCAACTAAAGAAAAAACTGGCGTTAAATTAGAGGGTATTAAAGCTATTAATCCAGTAAATGGTGAAAAAATTGAAATTTGGGTCAGTGATTATGTGTTAATTAATTATGGTACCGGTGCTATTATGGCTGTACCTGCTCATGATGAGCGAGATTTTGCTTTTGCTAAAAAATTTAATATTCCAATTATTCAAGTAATATCATCAGGTGAGAAATCTGAATTGAATGAAGCTTATCTTGGCGAAGGGAAAATGATTAATTCCGGAATTTTAAATGGAATTGATACTCAAGAAAAAGCTATAGATAAAATGATTAATTATTTAGAAGAAAATAAAAAAGGGCATAAAAAAGTAAATTATCGTTTGCAGGATTGGATTTTTTCTCGGCAAAGATTTTGGGGTGAACCAATTCCCATGATTGATTGTGATGATTGTGGTTGGGTGCCTGTACCGGTTCAAGATTTGCCGGTTATTCTTCCTGAAGTCGCATCATATGAACCGACTGATACAGGGGAAAGTCCTTTAGCTAACATTACGGACTGGGTAAAAACTATTTGTCCTAAATGTGGTAAGGAAGCAAGAAGAGAAACTGATACGATGCCAAATTGGGCAGGATCTTCCTGGTATTGGCTACGTTATATGGATCCTAATAATCAAAATGAATTTGTTAGTCAAGATGCTTTAAAATACTGGAATATGGTGGATTATTATAATGGCGGAATGGAGCATGCTACTAGACATTTACTTTATGCTCGCTTCTGGCACCGATTTTTTTATGACATTGGATTAATTCCTTATAAAGAACCTTTTAAAAAACGGGTGGCGCACGGGATGATTCTTGGCACAACTGGTGAAAAGATGAGTAAAAGTAAAGGAAACGTGGTTAACCCTGATGACATGGTTAATTTATATGGTGCCGATGCTTTACGTTGCTATGAGTTGTTTATTGGGGACTATGAAAAAGATTCTTTATGGAGCGATAATGGTTTAAAAGGTTGTAAACGTTTTTTAGATAAAGTATTTAGGATGAAAGATAAAGTAATTGAAGGTAGCGAATATACTTTAAAGTATGAAGCTTTAATTCATAAAACTATTAAAAAAGTGACAAATGATTTATTAACTATGAATTATAACACAGCAGTATCAAGTTTAATGATTTTAGCAAATGAGTATGATGAACAAGAATTTATTACCAAAAAGGATTATGAATTATTATTAATTTTATTACATCCTATTGCCCCACATATTACTGAAGAATTAAATGAATTAATTGGTAATAAAAATCATTTAGCTAATTCGCTTTGGCCAATTCATGATGAGACCAAGACCAAAGATGATATTATAAATATTGGTGTTCAAGTAAATGGCAAATTAAGAGGAACAATAAAAATATCAAAAGATTTAACGGAATCAGATATTCTAGATATAGCATTTTTAAATGAAGGGGTAAAAAGACATACTGAAAACAAAGAAATAATTAAAAAAATAGTTATTCCTGATAAAATTGTTAATATTGTTGTTAAATAAAGGAGAAGTATGAATAAGGATTTAAAAATACCTAATCACGTTGGTATTATAATGGACGGTAATGGTAGATGGGCCGAAAAAAGAGGGTTTCCCCGAAGTAAAGGGCATTATGAAGGGATGAATACTTTAAAGAAAACGGCTTGTTATGCTTTGGAAAAAGGCGTTAAAGTGCTAAGTGTTTTTGCTTTTTCTACAGAAAATTTTTTACGAAGTGATGAGGAAGTAAATTATTTAATGGATCTTTTTGTTAAAGCTTTTAAAAAAGAAAAAAACTTCTTTCAAGAAAAAAATATTAAAGTAATTTTTTCAGGAAGAAAAAAACCTTTATCGGACAAAGTTATAAAATCAATGGAAACTATAACTGAAGTAACTAAAAATAATACGGAAGGAATATTTAATGTTTGTTTAAATTATGGTGGCCAATTTGAAATAATTGACGCTTCAATTAAAATAGCTAATGATTTAAATCAAAATAAAATAACTCCGAATGAAATAGATGAAAATTTATTTTATAAGTATTTATATAATGATTTACCGCCAATTGATTTTTTAATTCGAACAAGTGGTGAGATGCGGGTAAGTAATTTTATGTTATTTCAAATGGCTTATGCTGAAATATATTTTCCGGAAGTATATTTTCCTGATTTTGATGAAAAAGAATTTGATAAAGCAATATTAGAATTTAATAAAAGAAGCCGTCGTTTTGGCGGAAATGATAAAAGAAAATAAAGAAAATACTGTTTTTAACTATAAACAGTATTTTTTTATATTGCAATTAAAAATTTCATTTGCTATAATTTAAAGAGAATAAAGGTTGTTGATTAATGTGCAGAATGAATTAGTTGAAATTTATTTGAATTATAAAAAGGAATCATTATTATCCTATGCGGAAACTTTTTATAAGGTTTATCAAATTGATGACGAAAAATTATGGGAAACCGAGGCTGATTTTCGAAAAATCATTTCGGGGATTTTAGATGTTTATGTTAAAAAATATTATTTAAGAAGTAAAAAAGAAGTGGATGATTTAAATACTGATAATATAAACTTAAAAGATTTTAAATTAACATTGGCTTTAGCAATGATTTCAGATTATTATGGATCTGAATATAATGAGATTAAAGATAACTACAAAAAAAGCATTTATAATTTAACTTTAATTATTTATGTTATAACTAATATTGATAAAGAAATTACCTTTTATAAAGACAAAAGTGTAGTAGTAAGAAATATTGTAGCTAAAATAAATGAGCTTTTTGGTGATGTTTTTCAAAATATAGATATATCTAAAAATCCTTTTTTAATTGATATTTTAGCAAATAAAATTAAGGATAATGAACGAAAAGAAATGCGTTTTTTTGAAATGATTAAAGGATCAGATTATTATAATGATTATTTAAGATATGATATGAATATATATTATGTTAATTTTAATTATGAATTAGCAGCCATTCAAAAATATAAAGAAATAGATAGTAAACATGTTTATCAAAAATATAAATTTAAGGAATTATATACACCCGTATGCTATGAATTAGCGTGCATGACTCTTTTAAAATGTTTTGCTAATAATTCGGATATTCCAAAATTATTGTTACCCGTTACTTCCAATTATTTAAAGATAAAAAGAAATGTCGATCATATTAAAAAAATATTTAGTAATCCATATCTTAAAGAATATATTTATTTTAGTATTTTTTACAGCGATTATAAAAAAAATTATGATAAATTCAATGTTTTAAGAGATTTGAATTTTAAATTAGTATTATTTATGGACGAAAGCGAAATGATTTTAGATTATTTCAATATTAAATTTGATTTTAAACTTTATGTAACAGATGAATTTATTGAAAATAATCCCAAGTTTAACAGTTTCGTTAGTAGCGGGAATGTAAAATACAATATTGTTAATATTAAAGATAATTATATTTTAGAAGATGAACTTATAAATATAAGTATGAAGGAGGAGAATTAAAATGTTATTTAATCTATACAGTGACTTTTTTATGAAATTTATGGAGCCTTTTTTTGAAGGTCTGGCGACTATTTTTAAAAATTTATTTGTCGGATTATTTCAAATGTTTAATATTTTAAATTATATTGACGTAATTAAAGAATATCAAGGGCAATTATCATCAGGTGGAGTTTTCATAATTATTTTAACCAGTTTATGTTTACTAGTTATTTATGGAATTATTGTATTTCTAATTGTGCTTGGGATTCGAAGATTCGTAAGATATCACAAAAACAGAATTAAACAAGAATCAATGATTGAAGAAATTGATCGTTTAAATATCGATATTGTAAAATTAAAAAATGAAAATCAAAAATTTTTAACTATGTCTGATCCCAGTCAAGGTGAAATTGAGTATGATGAAGATGGAAATGTTATTAATAAATTAGTTGATGGCGAGAGTCGTTTCTTTCGTTTAACAAAAGTTGATGAAAAAATGGCTAATTATAAACCACCAGTTTATAATAAAACAATTACTTTAAAAGAATTTTGTGAAAATTTTAGAAATTTTGCGGCATCAAAATTAAATTTGTATTATGATGAAAAAATAATTAGACTTTTTGTTGCTTCATTATCTTCGAATCGTTTAATAATTTTACAAGGGATTTCTGGAACCGGAAAAACATCTTTAGCTTATGCCTTTGGTCATATGATTAATAACGAAGCAACCATTGCGTCAGTTCAGCCATCTTGGCGGGATTCATCAGAGTTATTTGGTTACTTTAATGAATTTACTAAACGTTTTAATGAAACAGAAGTATTGGCTAAATTATATGAAGCAATTTATCGTGAAGACGTTTTTATTACAATTCTTGATGAAATGAATATTTCTAGGGTTGAGTATTATTTTGCTGAAATGTTGTCCATATTAGAACTTCCTAATAAAAAAGACTGGATTATTGATTTAGTTCCTAGTGCTTGGGCAAATGATCCAAAACATATTGTTGATGGTCGTTTTAGAATACCAGAAAACATGTGGTATATTGGTACAATTAATAATGATGATTCAACATTTATGGTTACAGACAAAGTATATGACCGAGCAATGCCAATTAATATTGATTCAAAATGTGATCCTTTTGAAGTACCATTAGTTGAGGCAATGAATTTATCCAGTAAATATTTGATTCAATTATTTAAAGAAGCTCAGGAAAAATATAAAGTAAAAGAGGAAACATTAAAAAAATTAAATGAAATGGATCGTTACGTGATTGATCATTTTCGTTTAGCTTTTGGTAATCGAATTGTTAAACATATTAAAGAATTTATTCCTGTATATGTTGCTTGTGGTGGCACAGAGCTTGAAGGATTAGATTATATAATAGCGCATAAGATATTACGTAAATTTGATCAATTAAACTTAGCATTTATTAAAAATGAAATAGATGGTTATATTGATTACATGAATAAATTATTTGGTAAAGATGAAATGAAAGAATGTATAGCATATTTAGAAAGAATAAAGAAAACGATATAGGTGATTTTAATGAATGATAAATATTTAGAAATAGTTGATTGTTTAAAGGAAGAAAAAGCAAAAAATTTCATTACGCGAACAAAAGACAATACTAGCCTTAAGACTAATATTGAACAAGTTGTTCGTGATTTGTCTTGGATTGAAACTCTAGAAGATGCAATTCCTTTTATTGATACTATTGTCCGAAATCCAAGAAAATTTATTGTTCAAGAAGAAGAAATTTTACCAGTTGAAAAAACTAAAAAAATTACGCAAGAAAGTATTAAACATCTTGCCCAAAACACTTCTTTAATTCAAGCTGTGGATAAAAAAGATGGAGTTAAACCTTTAAAGCTTTTAAATGTATTTAAAGAAGAAACAACTGATTTATATGAAAATAGGTTTATTTATTCTCTTTTAGTTAATGTTAGAACATTTTTAAATGATCAACAAAATAAAATAGATGAGGCATTAAAATCAAAATATAAAAAGATTCTTGATTATAACAGTGTTACTAGAATTAGTGGAGAAAAAATTGAAATAAATTTGAAAATGGAAACTGAATATTTAGCAAGTAATGAAGAAGTTTTAAAAGATGAAGTTATTAATGAAAGAATTAAAAGAATTAAAGAAGTATTTGATGATTTCTTTAAAACTCAGTTTGTAAAAAGCATTACAGGAGCAACTCCAGTAAGAAGTCCGATTAGAAAAACAAATGTTATTTTAAAAGATCAGAATTTTAAAGTAGCCGTTAATCTTTGGGAATTTTTAGAAAAATATAATGTTGAAGAATCTATCAAAGTTGTTAAAATTGATAAAGATGAAGATGTAATGAACTTAAATGAAAAATTAAAAGCAGCATCTTATTTAGAATATTATGCGACAAATAATTTAAGTAAAAGAAATAAAGAAGAAATTCAAATTAAATTTTCTACCCCTTATTTAAAAAGTATAATTGATTCTTATGTTAGTGAAAAACAAACTAATGAAAGAGAATTTAAGGCAATGATTAATAAAGAATTTAAATTAGCTAAGATTAGAAAAGAAAAAGAATATTTAGAAATAAAAGAAATATTTAATAAAGTTATTAATAGACATAAAGAAAATGCAAAAAATGCTTTAAAATTTTTAAAGTAATATCTCGACTTTGACAGTTGAGATGAAAAAACTTTCGCAAAGCCAGTTAAAATCTG
>CAYOJY010000024.1:0-12656 GCA_964404455.1 uncultured Muribaculaceae bacterium
GTCGTCAATCTGAATATATGCGCCGATGCCCTGCCTCGGCGCAGTCGAAAAATTATAATTTAGGGAAAGAAGGTTGGAAAACCCTTCTCTTCAACCATTTGTTGGTTGAGGAGTTTTTTGCTAAATTTTGTTATAAAATTTTTGCTTATTTTTTTTTATTATGATATGATTTATATAGAAGTAGTGGTGGAGAAAATGAAAGCATTTGATAATAAAAAATATATTAAAATACAAAGTCAGGAGATAAAAAAAAGATTTAATTATTTTGATAAATTATATTTAGAGGTAGGGGGAAAACTTTTTAATGATACTCATGCTTCTCGAGTTCTTCCGGGCTTTGAACCTGATTCAAAAATCAAAATGTTTTTAGAATTAAAAAAAGATTTAGAAATAATTTTTTGTATTAAGGCTGAAGATATTGAAAAAAAACGTTTTCGTTCGGAATATCAGATTACATATGATACCGAAATTCTTAATTTAATTAACATTGCCAATGAAATGGGATTTTTAGTTAATTCAGTTGTTATAACTTTATATAATAATGAAGTAAGTGTTGATAAGTTTTGTAAGAAATTAGAACATCATAATATAAAAACATACATTCATACTTATACAAAAGGATATCCCAGTGATATGGAAACGATTGTTTCTAGTGAGGGTTATGGTGCGAATCCTTATATACCGACCACTAAAAAATTAGTTTTAATTAATGCTCCTGGACCTAGTAGTGGGAAGTTGGCAACTTGTTTAAGTCAATTATATCATGAGCATCTACATGGCGTTAATGCGGGGTATGCTAAATTTGAAACCTTTCCGGTTTGGAATTTACCATTAAAGCATCCTATTAATTTGGCATATGAAGCAGCAACGGTTAATTTAAAAGATATTAATTTAATTGATCCCTATCATCTTGAGGCTTATGGCATCTCAGCAGTTAATTATAATCGAGATATTGAGACTTTTCCGATTTTAAAAACAATTCTTCATAAAATTACTAATCAGGATGTGTATAAATCCCCAACTGATATGGGCGTTAATATGATTGCAGAGTGTATTAAAAATCATGATAAAGTAAGCGAAGCTGCTAAAATTGAAATAATTAGAAGATATTATACGGAAAAATGTGATTATAAATCTAGTCTATCAGATATTGATCATTCTCAAAAAATAAAATTATTAATAAATGAACTTAATCTTAATGAAGAAAGTTTAAGGGTAATAAAACCTGCTCTTGAAAAATCACAAAAAAGTGGACAACATGCTATAGCAATCGAATTACCTAATAAAAAAATCGTGACAGGCAGAAAAACTGAATTATTAAGTCCTGCTAGCAGCATGATTTTAAATGCCATTAAAGTTTTAAGTAATATACCTGATGATGTATATTTATTAAGTCCGGTTATTTTAGAGCCTATTCTGGCTTTAAGAAAAGATCGAAAAGAATTATCTTTAGAAGAAGTTTTAATTGCACTTAGTATTTGTTCGGCCACTAATCCGATTATTGAAACATCTTTAAATAATTTAAAAAAATTATCAGGTTGTAACGCTCATGCTTCTTTTATAATTCAAAATGGAGACTTAAAATCATTGAAATCTTTAAACATAAATTTGACATGTGAACCAGAATTTTACAGTAATGAAGTAATTTTATAATTATATAGTTTACTTCTTTTTTTATTTCCATTATAATCATTATAGGTGATTTAAGAATGGATTATAAATATATATCAAAAAGTGTTGAAGACACTTTAACAATAGCGGAAAATATTGAAAGTGAGAAATTTCCTAACATGATAATTTGTTTGAATGGAGAACTTGGAAGTGGTAAAACTATTTTTACTAAAGGTTTTGCACGGGCTCTTGGAATAGCTGACTCTATTACCAGTCCGACTTTTACTATTGTTAAAGAATATGATGCGGCAGAATTGTCTCTATATCACATGGATGTATATCGATTAGATAAAAAATGTAATGTGGGTATTAAGGATTATTTTAATAAGGGCGGAGTAACTATTATTGAGTGGGCAGATATTATTAATGATGAATTACCCGAAGAAAGATTGGAAATTATTTTTAAAATAATCGATGAAGACACAAGAGCTTTAATTTTTAAACCATACGGTAAAGTTTATGAGGATATTTGCTCTGCGGTGCTATAATGAAAATTTTATATATTAATACTTGTTCTTCTGATGTAATTATTAAATTATTTAAAAAAAATAAAATTATTAAAGAAGAATGCATTAGTGGTCAAAAAAATAATAGTCAGTTTATTATGCCGGCTATAAAAAAAGTTTTGGATAAAAAAATGCCCGATTCTATCATTGTTGTAAATGGACCGGGATCTTTTACTGGAGTAAGACTTGGGGTAACAATTGCCAAAACTTTTGCTTATTTATTAAATATTCCTATTAGATCTATAACTACATTAGAGGAAATGGCTGTATCTTTAAATAGTAATGAAAAAGTAGTGGCCTATAAAGAAAATAATGGTTATTATGTGGGAATATTTGATAAGGAAAATTTTTTAATTGGTCAATATATTTATTTGAATAATCTTGATTTTGAGCAATTTAGTCAAAAATATGAGGTAAAAACAAATGTTATTATTAATTATGCTAAAGTAGTAAGTTATATTTTAGAAAAAGAGACTTTAAATCCCCACTCAATTAATCCTCTTTATGTAAAATTAATAGAGGTTGAAAAGTGATTCGAAAAGCTATGCTAGGCGATATTAAAAACATTAATAAATTAGGTATTTTAATTCATCCTGATTTTGAAAATTTATTTAATATTAGGGAAGAATTACAGGATGAAAACAAATTAATTTTAGTTAATATTAATAACAATGAATTAAAGGGTTTTTTACAAGTAATTACTTTAAAAAATGAAATTGATATAATAAACATTGTTGTAGATATTAATTATCGTCAAAAAGGTGCTGCAAAGGAATTAATGAATTATTTATTTAGAATGCATAGGGAATTAAATGTTAAATATTTTTTAGAAGTGGCTTTTTCTAATCAAACTGCTATTAGCTTATATTATAAATTAGGTTTTATTAAAATTGGTACAAGAAAAAAATATTATCAAGAAAAAGATGCTTGGAGAATGATGAAGGAGTAAAATGAAAGATATATATATATTAGCCGTTGAAACAACTTGTGATGAAACAAGTATTGCAATAGTGAAAAATGGAAAAGAAATTGTTGCGGATACAATATTAACTCAGATGGATAAGCATGCTGAGTTTGGGGGAGTAATTCCAGAAATTGCTTCTCGGATGCATACTGAAAATATTACAATGGTATTAGATCAAACTTTAAAATTAGCTAATATTAATCTAGAAAAAATTGATGCAATTGCGGTATCATATGCTCCCGGTTTAATGGGATCGTTATTAGTGGGAATTGAATTTGCTAAAACAATAGCTTTTATTTTAGATAAGCCATTAATTAAGGTTAATCATTTAATTGGTCATATTTATGCTTCAAAAATAGAATATGACTTTGAATTTCCCCTTCTGGCTGTAGTTGTCAGCGGTGGGCATACTGAGATGGTTTTAATGACTGATGATTATGAATTTGAAATGTTAGGAGCTACTTTAGATGATGCGATAGGGGAAGCTTATGATAAAGTTGCAAGAGTTTTAGGGATACCTTATCCTGGAGGCCCTGGAATAGAAAAAGTGGCTTTAGAAGGTGAATTAACCTACAAATTACCCACAACTTTTTTAAAGGATGGATATGATTTTAGTTATAGTGGTTTAAAAAGTAGTGTTATTAATTTAGTTAATACTGAAAAGATGAAAGGTAATGAAATTAGAAAAAATGATTTAGCTTATAGTTTTCAGGTAGTGGCAGTAGACCAAATTATTCGAAAAATAGACATGGCTATGAAAAATATAGATGTAAAAAATGTTGTTTTAGCTGGAGGAGTTTCGGCCAATAATTATTTAAGAAATGAAGTTCAAAAAATTACAGATAAAAATAATGGTAATTTATATGTTCCCAGTATGAAGTATTGTACTGATAATGCCGCTATGATTGGCGTTGCGGCTTATCCTTTATATTTAAAAAAAGAATTTACTACTTTAGCTTTAAATGGAGTGAGCCATACAAATATTTGTTAATAATAAAACCAGCGAAACTGTTATTTAATGACTTTGCTGGTTTTTGTTCATTAAGTTACTTTCTATAATTAATTTTCTGTTTTCATAATAATATGAATTTTCAATTCCTTTAAAAATTGTTTCTAGAGTCAAATCACTAGTTAGATTATTAATTATCAGAGTTTTAAAACTTATTTCATAACAAGTGATTGACTATTGTAGAGAGTTAAGTCCATTGGGTGAATGCTAAACTTTGTATCCTTTGCTAAAGTTAATTTTGTATTGTTTTCTGTCCGTCTATTGTATTCAGATATTTCTAATTGAATAGCATTATCCAACTGAAACTATAGCTCTGTCAACACCATGCGTTTTTCTGTTCTCGTTGCATAAAAAAAGGCATAGTTTGGTGCTATATCTTTTAATTATTGCTTATATCAGCAAATAGAGGAAATATTTTTTCTTCAAAAAAATCACCATCTATTGCTTTTACTTCAATGCTACTATTTTCTTCCAATATTTCGACAAATGACGAATCTGAATCATCATTGTCATTAGTTAATAAAGCAAATACTCTATTATCTGTTTCAATAGTTTCGATAACAAGATAATTATTACCATCAATGGTCAATACTTTATTTTCATATTTCATTATAATAACCTCTTTATTTCTTCATTTATTTCTGAAATTTCTGGTCTATTACTAAAATCCATTCCTCCAATAGGGGTTTTATTTACAGCCAGTCCTATTTTTTTTAAATATTTATAACCTATCTTTGCTTCTACCATAGGAATTAAATCCAACCGAACTGCTTCTTTAATAGCATACAAGATACCTGGCGCGCTCATTATACCACCTAATATTCCACTCTTAATCCTGCTGCAATTAACTCTTCGTCTGGTTCTGCAAATGTTCCAGATGATACTCCAACTAATCCAGCAGCAATAAAACAAACACCTGTTAGCATACCAGAAATTCTAAGTACGTTAAAAGCCGTACTTTGTCTTAAATCAACACCTAAATTAGCAATAAAATCGTATTTCATTTCTTTAAAAGTATTTAATATTCTTCCCTTTTTTTCAATTTGCCAAGGTGTCATAAATTTTATACCATAAACTTTTTTAGAAACAACAATTTTTAAGGCGTTTTCAAGTTGTGAATCCATATATTCATTTAATTTTTCTTCATATTCTACATCAGTCATATTTTTAAGGTCTTCTCTTTTTTTAATAAGCCCATTCTTATAATAATCTCTTAAATTTAACCCTTCAAGATATAGTTGAAAAGAATTATCATCTGAATATCTTAAGAAATCATTGTTTTCTTTGTTTTCTTTGGTATTAGTAATTACTTTTTGTTTTATTTCTTCATTTAATTGAATTTTTTCCATTACATCCTCCTTTTAAATATAATTTAATTATACACTAAATCCGCTATAATTTCAACGTATTTCATTTCAAGGGATAATCACTTTTATTATTAGTATTGTAAGAAAAAACAAAGAAAAAATACCGTTTATAGGCATTTAATCTAACTTTATTACTAAACAAATTTCTCCTAAAAATACAAAAAATTTTGTTTTATTTTTTTCTGGTGGAGCAGACGAGAGTTGAACTCGTGTCCAGTGTATCATAATACATAATATCTACAAGTTTAGTCTAATTTATATGTCCTTTTTAAAATGGCTTAGAGCGCACCTAATTAAAAGTAAGTTTAGTAAAATTCAAATATATTCCCTAAACATAAATATATTTATATCTTATATTCATTAACCTCTAAACTAACCTATAAGATAAATTAGGTAGAAGTGCTCCAACGCTATTAAGCGTATGAAGGAGCGAAACTATAATCAGCTTCGTTATTTATTTTCTTGTGCATTTTATAGTATGCCTACTACTTGCAATCATGCTTATAAATACATGTCGAAACCAAACTGCCCCGTGCATACATTTTATCATATTATATGAAAATAGTAAAATAAATAAGCCATTAAATTATGTAACTTTTTGGAAAAAACAATCATTTTTAAAAATAGTGGACAAACATAATCGGCAGTTTCTAATTTTGAGAATAAATTAAATTGGAAGGTGATTAAAATAGAAACAGTAATTATAACAACTACTATGATTATAACTTTAATATGTGGGGGAATTGCCGCTAAAATACTCTGGTTTAATAATAATTTAATTCCTATACAAAATATTACAATTGGTTTGATTAGTGCGTTAATATATTATATCTTTACCAAAGATATTTCTTTTGCAATTGCAACTGCAGGAATATTTTCTGGTGGTGTTTATGATATTGCAAATAATTTAAATAAATTATTTATGAATAAAAGTAAGGAGGATAAATAAATGAATTATTTAATATATCCTTTAAAGGTGATGAATATAACTCAAGGGTATAAAGGAAAGCCTTCACATAAAAAAAATAGTGATGGTTATCCAAAAGATTATCCCATTGACGATAATGGCGGATCAACTAAGCAGGATGCATATTTTTATTGTCCCTGCGATAAAATGATTGTTAAAAGAATATATGGTGTAGGGAATTCTGGGACTAATACCATTTGGTTAGAGTCAATGACAAAAGTTAAAACTCCCACCTTTGAAGATTATATTACAATTTTAATAATCCACCCCGAAGATAAAGATTTAAGGAATATATTAGTGGGCGATGTATATGAAAGAGGTTCAGTCATAACTTTGGAAGGTAAAGACGGAAATGCAACAGGATATCATTTTCATATATCAGTTGGTCGAGGTAAATTTAAAGGAAATGGTTGGGTAAAAAACTCATTAGGCGCTTGGGTTATTAATACATCGGATAAAGCTGTCAAACCCGAAGATGCTTTTTATATAAATCCAGATTTTACAACGATTAAAAATGATGGTGGATTAAATTTTAAAAAAATAAATTTAAATAATATTGGTTATGTGGCCTGTTCTAATTTAAATATTAGAAATGGCGGAAGTCTTAATAGTAAAATAATTAATACAATTCCTAAAAGAACTCAGGTGGGTATTTTAAAAGAAAAAAATGGGTGGCTTCAAATTGGTATAAATCAATGGGTTTTTAAAGAATATATCACATTAATAAAGCCAAAAGTTATTTATAAAACCAAAACGGTTAATACCGGTCATTTAAATGTTCGAAAAACGCCAAATGGATCAATCTTAAAAGTTAATGCACCTTTGCCCAAAAATACAATAGTCGCAGATGTTAATAAGTCTGGTAATTGGACAAAAATTAATAAAAATCGTTGGGTATATACTTATTACTTAAAATAAAGTTTGCTTAAAGTGCAAAAAAGTTATAAAATATAAGTAGGTGATTATTATATGAACATTGTATACAAAAAGGCATTAGATTACACAAAAAGGAACAGAGGAAATGTTGCTTGGAGAATGAAAAAACACTGTGGTGTAGTTGAAAAATTTTTAAACGAAGGCGAAGAAGTAACTTATGCTTTTGTGGGACAAAAAAATGAAAAATTTTATGAAATTTTTACTTCGTGTGTAGTCGTTATAACTAATAAACGAATTTTAATTGGTCAGAAGCGAGTTCTTTGGGGTTGCTTTTTATCGTCAATTACTCCGGATTTATATAATGATTTATTAGTATATCAAGGACTTATATGGGGAAAAATAACAATTGATACAATAAAAGAAGTTGTCGTAATTTCTAATCTTTCCAAAAAAGGGTTAGATGAAATCGAAACTAATATTACGGAATTTATGATGGAAGCGAAACAAAAGTATAATAGGGTTATTTAAAAAAATGAATAAGAAGTTAGGAATATTTTTAACCATAATAATAACTTTATTTTTATTATTTTGGTTTTTATATCATAGAGAAACCAGTTATGTTTATAATTATAAAGTTGATGAATTTAGAGTAACTGAAAGATTTTATAAAAAAGATAGCGTATATGATTTTGTTATTGATAAAGATAATATAGTGTTTAATTTTTCTATAAAAGCTAAATATAGTTACAAAAGAGGTTTAATAAATAAAATTGATTTTGAAAAAGATAATGATGTTTATTGTTTAAAAACAAAAGGCTATATAAAAACATATCCTTTATGTAAAAAAGAGAGTGAATATATAACTTATTTTAATGAAATAAAAGAAACAAAAGATTCAAAAGTTTTTAATAAAATTAATATATATGATTTAAATAATAAAATTTTTATGTTTTGGAATTATAAGGGATTTACTTATATTAAAAAAGATTTGCAAAAAGAAATTGAATTGCTAGAAAAAGATCTTTACTTGCCTGATTTAATTAAAGTTTTAGATGAACATATATTTATACCAAATTATGATCAAAAATATTTTTTTAACAGCTATTTTTTAATAAATATAAAAAATGGTAAGGTAACTAAAAAGAAAATTAAAAATGACATAAGTTTTGATTTAGTTTATACAGGTTATAACAAAAAACAATTAAAAATTTATGATAAAAAGCAAGAAAAAGAATATACTTTGGAATATAAGACTGGAAAAATTAAGCTTAATAAAGGAGTTAAATATAAATCAAGTGAATTAATAAAAGTAAATAATTCTAAAAATTACTTTTATTTCAAAGATAATAGTCTTTATTTTCAATTAAATAATTTCAAATTAAAAATTGTTGAGATGGAAATTAAAGATATAGCATTTCAAAATGAATATGAAACATATTTTTTAGTTGGCGATGATTTGTATTATTATAATTTATTTAGTGGCTTATCTAAAAGTTTTACTAATAATGAGTGGAATTTCAATTATAAAAATTTAATTTATATTTATTAACCACATTTTAAAAGAAACATACTTTATATTAGGATGTGGTGATATGTTTGATAGATATAAAGTAAAAAATGGTGAAGATCTTTTACTAATAGCAAAAAAATTTAATACAACTCCTGATTTTATTAAAGATATAAATGATATATATTTTGTGGAAAATTTAAGAGCGGGTATGGATATTGTTGTTCCTAAAAATAGAGAAACTTATTTTGAAATATATAAAATTGAACAGGGAGACACCTTATATAAAATAGCTAGAGATTATAATGTTAATCCGGATTTGCTTGCTAATATGAATGGTTTAGATATAAATGATTATATTTATCCAAATCAGGAATTATTAATACCTAAAACAAATTACAGCTATTACATAACGAGTGAAGGAGATACATTAAACACGGTTACAAAAACATTTGATATTTCTAAAGAAAGATTACTTGATCAAAATCAAACTATTTATTTGTTACCTGGTCAAATTATAGTTAATAAAAAATTAAAATAAAATATAGTGTTTGCACTATGTTTTTTTTATGATAAAATTATACTAAGAGGGATAGCATGATACTAAGAAAGCCATATGCATTTTTAATTAAAAATTTTAAATTAACACATCTTATTTTATGTGCATTATCTATTTTTATTATCATTAAAACAAGTGCTATTAATTCTTTTTTTAGAAATTATGTTTTAAATAATTATACTGCTATTATAACTCCCGATTTTAAAAGTAATTTTATTACGCCTTTATTGTATTTAACTATAATTATTTTAATAATAGTGATTTTAGCAATTATATATTTATTAAAATATAAAAATAAAAAAACAAAAATATATAATATTTATTTGGTTTATTATCTTATTTTAGTAATTTTTTTAATATTAGCCGGGACAATATTTAATTCATTAGAAAAAGGTGTTCTTAGTCCTGATGCAGCGCGGCTTTATCGGGATATTTCTTTAATTGTTTATTTACCACAATTTTTCTTTGTTCTTGTTTGCGGAATTAGGGCATTGGGTTTTAATGTTAAACAGTTTAATTTTGTTCAAGATTTAAAAGAATTAGAAATAACCTCTGTAGATAATGAAGAAATTGAATTAAATATTGAATTTGAAACTTATAAAACTGAAAGAAAAATAAGACGTTTTATTCGAGAATTTAAGTATTATGTTAAAGAAAATTTATTTATATTTTTAATATTATCTACTTTGTCTATAATATTATTGATTTATTTTATTATTAATAGTCCAAGTACTTTAAAAGGTAAGGTATATCATGAAAATAATCAGATTTATTTTAAAAATTTAAGTATAAATGTTTTAGAAAGCATGATTACTAACATTGATTTAAGTGGAAATAAAATTAAAGAGGGTAAAAGTTATTTACTATTAAAAGTAAATATTAAAAATAATTCAGGTGATGATGTTATTTTAGATACAAATGACTATAATATTTTTAATATTAGTAGTAATATTACTTTAAAACCAATAATTAGTTATAGTAACTTCTTTCTAGATTATGGAGCTAATTTAAATAAATTATTAATAAAAAATAAAAGCGAAAATATTTATGTTATACCTTATGAATTATCAAATCAAAATTTAAAAAATAAATTTGAATTAAGATTATATAAAGGTTTAATAGTAAAAGATAAAGTTACTTATCCAACTTATAATAAAATAAAAATTAAACCAATTATTTTAGGCGACGTTGCTGAAGTTTCAACAAATAAATTAAATGAAGCTGTTACTTTTTCCAATTCATATGTTGGTAATAGTAATTTGTCCCTTACTAATCATTCAGTTACTAAAAATTATATTTATACTTACGAATCTTGTTTTAAGGATATTTGTGAAACTTATAATGACGTAATTTCTTTAGGATTAACAGGCATGGAATATAATAAAACCTTATTGATATTAAGCGGGATATTAGATATTGATAAAGATACAATTTATTATCGAAATAATCAATCAATTGGTAATTTTATTAATAATTTTATGAGGGTTGAATATTATATTAAAGGAATAAGATATTTATCAGCCGTAGAATCAATGGGACATGAAAATTTAAAAAATACTTTTATTTTAAAAGTTCCTTTGCAAGTTGAAGATGCTGAAGAAATTAATTTGTTAGTAACAATTCGTAATAAAATGTATCGTTTTCAAATTAAAAATTGACATAAATTGTTATTTATAATAAAATAATAGTGCTATTTGCATTATTAATGGGACCATAGCCAAGTGGTAAGGCAAAGGTCTGCAACACCTTCATCGCCGGTTCAAATCCGGTTGGTCCCTCCAAGTTAAAAATTTCCCACTCTTTTAAAACCAGCATTTAAAAGAGTTTTTCTTTTGTTAGTATGATTTAAAGATGTAAAAAAATGAATAATTATACTAATAAGGTAGTAAAAAAATTTAAAATATGGTAGTATAGTTGTCCACGGGAGGGTACTTATATGACTGTTTATTTTTTAAATAAGCAAGAAAAAGATTTTAAAGAAAGTCTTTATAAAACTTCGCTAGAAACTTTGTCAATTAAAAAAGAAGATCTTTATAAATTATATCCTCAAATTGGATATGGTGAGGAGGGATCTATTCACCAATATAATGATTTAATTGCAATTAAAATATTTAATTTTTTTAAAGAACGAAAAAAATTGTCAAATAAATATAAAAAAATAGAATCTTTAGCATCTTTTAAGGATGAATCTTTTTGTTTCCCACTTGGTTTAGTTGGTTTTGAAGATGAATTAAAGGAAGGTTATTTTACAGATTTAGTTTTAACTGATGGAAAATTAAGAACCTTTGACCAGTTAACGTATTTTAAAGATATTAAAAAAATATTAGAGTATTTAATTAAAGCCGATGCCGCTATTGAACGTATTCACAAAAAAGGATTTATTATAGGCGACGTTAAAGGCGATAATATTATGATTGATATTAATGGTAATCCCAAATTTGTTGATGTTGATAATTATGCATTTAATGATTTTGATTTTGATGTTTTGCCCGGAAGAAGAACTTGGTTTAAAAGGGTGTTTGAAAAGGATTGTTCTCCCATTGATAGTGATAAATATTTATATGCTATGATGTGTTTGCAATACTTTGCTTATGGAACTTTGTTACATTACGCATCAAACCCACGTTATTTTGAGACTTTAATAAAATTAATCAATATTGATTCTGAATCTAAAGATATCTTAAGGGTAATATTTTCTGATGCCGAAAACAAACCTTATATAGGGTCGGTATTAAAAAAGATATCGCCTGATCAAAAGTTATTACAGTCAAATGATATACAGATATTAAACAGAATATTTTAAAAAACATTAAAGCAAAAAAAGTTAATATATTTGTAAAAAACTGGGTAATAAATGTAAATTTTTATGTTTAAAAATAGATTGACATCAAAGTTCTTTATAATCAAGCATTATTAATTGAAGGGTTACCCGTTGATGACGCAGTTGAATATGCTAATGATGTATGCGAATTATTAAATATATAAATAAATATAAAATAATTAATTGGGATACAATATGATTGTATTATATAAAAAGAAAGAAAAGACGGGATGATTATGAATTTAATTTCAAGAAGTTTCTTTGATGATGATAATAAAAAATACATAAGAAGAGAAGAACTTATCAAGAATACACAAGAATTTTTTATATGGGTGATGTAAAAGAAGATGACATCTGGATTGTCAACAGTAAATTAGACAAATTAAATGTGGACAGATTTATATTGCAT
>CAYOJY010000025.1:0-11894 GCA_964404455.1 uncultured Muribaculaceae bacterium
CCAAAAAGTGGGCTTACTTACCGCCGATGAGGCGGCAATAGCAGGGGGAGCCTACAGCTCCACTAACATTAGTTACTATTTGTATACAAATAGTATGTACTGGTTAGGCTCGCCGTCTTATTATAATAGTTATGCTGTTTGAGTTCGTTGTGAACTCTGGTGGCAATCTGGGTGGTACTTATGTCTATAGTACCCTTGGGGCGCGGGTGGTAGTTTCTCTGTCATCTGATATCTATTCAGCAAGCGGAAATGGAACGTGGAATAATCCATATGTAATAAATTAATAATAATACATTGTAAAAAATAACAATAATTGGTCATTACCAGTTATTGTTTTTTTATTTATAATTATTTAAGCCATAATATATATAGATAAGATGGTGAATTATGAAAAGAATATTAATTAGTTTAGTACTTTTGTTGTTGCCTATTAATATAATGGCTTATTCTGATAAAGTTATTTTAGGTGGTAAAACAGTAGGAATTGAAGTTAAAAGCGATGGTATTTTAGTTGTGGGTTTTTATAAAATAAATGGTAAATATAATAAAGGGAATTTTGAGTTAAAAGAAGGGGATTATATTACCCATATTAATGGAGTAGAAATTAATACCCTTTCCAGTTTAACCAATGAAATTGAAAAAAATATTAAAGATAAAAAAGTTGAAATAACTTTTCGACGTAAGCAAAAAGATTATCAATCAACGCTTAATTTAATATATGCCGATGGTAATTATAAAACAGGTTTATATGTTAAAGATAATATTTTAGGAATTGGAACTCTTACTTATATAGATCCTGCTACTAACATATTTGGGGCATTGGGTCATGAAATAATTGAATCTAATACTAATAAAATAGTTGAAATAAAAGTAGGTAATATATTTAAAAATAGTATAACCTCAATTGATAAAAGTTCTATTGGAGATCCCGGAAGTAAAAATGCTAAGTTTCATTATAAAAATGAATATGGAAAAATATTAGAAAATACTAAATATGGAATATATGGAAAATATACAGCTGAATATGCTAAGGATGATTTAATACCTGTTGCCAATCCTGAAGAAGTTAAAATTGGGTCTGCTTTTATTTATACAGTTTTAGAAGAAGAGGAGGTGGAAAGTTTTAAAATTAATATAACTAAAATTGATATGACCAGTGATGTTAAAAATATAACTTTTAAGATAGAAGATGATAATTTAATATCAAAGGCTGGGGGAATTGTTCAAGGTATGAGTGGTTCGCCAATAATTCAAAATAATAAAATAATTGGAGCAGTTACTCATGTTATAGTGGATAATCCCACATCGGGATATGGATTATTTATTACTAAAATGTTAAAAGAAGGAGAAAATTAGTTTTTTCCTTTTTATTTATGTTACAATAATTAGGAGGTAGCATAGATGAAAACTATATTTATTAATCCTGATAATTTAACAAAAAAGGACATTGATGAAAAGATTATTAGAGCAAAAGCTTTAATTATCAATAGTAAAAATGAAATAATGTTAGGTTTTGCTCATGGAACTTATCAGTTTCCGGGAGGGCATTTAAATAAAACAGAGTCTGTTTTAGATTGTTTGCAAAGAGAAGTGAAAGAAGAAACGGGAATTATTATTAAAACAAATAATTTAAAACCATTCGCGGTTATAAAATATTACTGTAAAAATTATCGCAATAAAAGTATAAACAGAGAAAATCAAATATATTATTTTTTGATAAATACTGATGTTGAACCGGATTTATTAAATACTAATTATGATGATTTCGAAAAAGATGGGAATTACAAAGTAGTTAAAATCCCATTATCAAAAGTAAAAAATATTTTAATTGAAAATATCAATCTTAATCCAATAAATAAAATAATTGTGGAAGAAATGTTGAAAATATTAGAAATATATTCAAATATTTAGTTTACTTATAGACATTTTTATTGTGATTTGATAAAATAATATTTAAGGTAGGGACGGTAATGAAAAATATTAAGTTTTTAAAAGAGAATGGTGTAGATATTGATAAAAGTTTAGAATTATTTAATGATATAGATATTTATAATACAACAATGAAAGATTTTCTTGACGGAATTGATATTAAAATAATGCGTTTAAAAAAATATTATGAAGATGATGATTTACCTAATTATGCTATATTTGCTCATTCAATAAAAAGCGACGCTAGGTATTTAGGGTTTACTACAGTAGCGGAAGTTGCTTTAAAGCATGAAATGGCTGGTAAAGAAAATAATCAACATTTTATTTTAAGTGATTATGATAATTTTATTAATATTGTTAATGATATGATTAATGTAGTTAGAAGATATTTAAATGAAGAACCTGATGTGGAAATTAGGTTGTTAAATGTTCGTGATTCTGCCAAGAAAACAATTTTAATTGCTGATGATTCGCCATTAATAGTTAATTTAATAACGAAAGTTTTGAAAAATGATTATAATATTATAGTTGCGGAAAATGGTGAAATAGTAAAAAACAAAATTAATAATATAGATGTTTTATTATTAGATTTAAATATGCCTGTAATAGATGGTTTTGGAGTTTTAGAATATATGAAAGAAAATAATTTATTTGAAAAAGTAAATGTTTCGATTATTACAGGGGATGAATCTAAAGAAACTATCCAAAGAGCTTTTGAGTATCCAATAGTTGACATGTTAACCAAACCTTTCTCGATTGAAGAATTAAGTCGAGTTGTAGAAAAAACCGTTAAGTTTAAATTATAAGAAAAATTTTGAAATTAAAACGACGAATTGTATAATTCCTCGTTTTTTAATTGATATTTTTTGTTATAAAGACTCGATATCTTGAATACTTTCGGTTTTGCCTAAAAAAGCATTTTTTAAAGTAGAGCTGACATCTTTTAAGTCATCATCAACATCAATTACTCTTAATAATTCATCAATACTGGTAGTGCCATTAATAACTTTTTGAACACCATCTTCTAATAATGTAATGATTCCAGCTTTTTCATATACTAACTTTCTTAAGACTGGTTTAGAAGCTCCACTTGAAATTGCATCTCTTATTTCTTGAGATATAACAAGTACTTCCTGTAAAGCAATTCGCCCTTTATAACCATTTAAACATTCATTACAACCATTAGACTTATATATAGCAGCAATATCTTGATTTAAAACTGCTTTAAATAAATTTTTTTCATAATCGTTTGTCGCTTTAGATTCTCGACATTTTGGACATAATCTTTTAACTAATCTTTGCGAAATAATTCCCGATAATGCTGAACCTAATAAATATCTTTCTATTTCCATATCTAATAAACGTTCAATTGTGCTTAAAGAATTATTAGTGTGAATGGTTGATAAAACTAAGTGACCGGTAATAGACGCTCTAACAGCGATTCTAGCTGTTTCATCATCTCTTATTTCCCCAATCATTATAACATCTGGATCTTGTCTTAAAATACTTCTTAATGTATTGGCAAACGTTAAACCAATTTCACTCATAACTTGAACTTGATTAATCCCTTCAATTTTCATTTCAACAGGATCTTCAACTGTAATTATATTTCGAGATATAGTATTTAATATTTGCAGCATAGAATAAACCGTGGTTGATTTTCCACTACCAGTTGCTCCTGATATTAATATAATTCCATTGGGTAGAGAAATTAACTTTTTTACTCTTTCTAAATTAATTGAAGAAAAACCTAAGTTATCTAATCCCGAAGAACTCATTTTATAATCAAGAATTCGGATAACTATTTTTTCACCATCAGTGATGGGTAAACTGGAAACCCGTAAATCCATTGTAACATTCTCTGCTAAATTTTTAATCGCACCATCTTGAGGCAATCTTGTTTCAGTAATATTCATTCCCGAGATAATTTTAATTCTAGTAGTTAAATTCTTTTTAACACTCGCCGGAACTTTTGCGTATTCAACTAATTCGCCATCGATTCTTAACCTAACGTTTAATGTATCAAAAGTCGGATCAAAATGAATATCTGATGCTTTTTTATTAATTGCATCAATAATCATTTCATTAACTATATCAACAACTGGTTTATTTTCGTAATCAAATTCTCTGAACATAGTTAAAACGCCTCTCTATTCTTTAATTAATTATACTATACCCTAACATAAATGACAATCTTTATTTTTTATAAAATGTCACTCTAAAATATTGAATTTACTTTTAAAGATTTATAAAATGACAAAATATTTAAAATATTTATGTTAAAACATAATTGGTGATTTGATGAAAAAATATTTAATAATTATATTATTAGCAATAATTACCGGGGGATTATTTGCCATCTTTATTTTTTCAAAAAATAATACCGAAGACGTTATTGTGAATACCGAAGTTGTAAAAGTGTATTTATTTCAAATTGGTGTTTTTAAAAATTTAAATAATGCTGAAGTTTTATCAACTCAACATTCATCATCAATAATTGTTAATGAAAAAGATCTTTACTGGGTATATACTGCTATCTATAATGATGAAAAATTAATTGAAAAATATAAAAAATATTTGAATGAAAAAAATATTTCATATTATATTAAAGAAGATTATATTGGTAAAAATGATTATTTAAAAATGCGAAAATATGAAAATGTGGTAGAAAAGTCAACTAATAATGAAGTTATTAGTAAAACAAATCAATTAATATTGGATCTTTATTTATCATATAAAAATAAAAACATAACATAATATAATTATGAGAAAATTATGGATAAATCTCTTAATTTCAATATTTTTAATAATTTTAATTTTGGTTAAAGACAAAATTTATTTGCTATTTGATCATAATTATTTTTATCCTAAAACAATATTAAATGATTATTGTCAAAAAAATGTCAATGAGTATGAAATTCCTTCTTATGAATATAAAAATGTAATTACTCGAATCCTATATCGCGACATATATAATTTTCAAAAAGAAATAACTATATATAAAGGTAAAAACTATAATATTAAAAAAAATATGGCTGTAATTGATAAATCTGGTTTAGTAGGAATAGTTAATGATGTAAATAAAACAACCAGTAAAGTGATGCTTTTAACTAATAAAAAGATTAATTTATCCGTTAAAGTAAATAATTCTTATGGTTCACTAGTTTATAAAAATAATGAGCTTATTGTTAATAATTTAACGAATAATGAAGAAATTAAAGAAAAAGATGTTGTTTATACTTCTGGTTTAGGAAATTTATATTACGGAATTAAAATAGGTGAAGTAATTAAAAATTTATCTGATGATTTAGAGACTAAATATTTAATTAAACCGGCAGCGGATTTACATAATTTAAATTATTTAATGATTATTGAGGATTTAAAATGATTTTAGTTTTATTAGACGTTGTGCTTAAGAATTATTTTAATATTAATAGTTTTTTATTTATAATGAATATTAATAATAAATTTAAAAGTGTTTTATTAATGGCATTATTTATGGACATATTTATTCATCAAATTTTTTTTATAAATACTTTTATAATTTTAATTTTAAATTTTTTAAATAAAAAAATTAAAAAAAATAATCTTTTAAAAAAATATTTTTTTGATTTAATAAATTTATTAAGTTATCTTTTAATTATGAATTTATTATTTAATAAGATTGATTTTAATTTATTAAATATCTTTTTTGTGAATGCCTTTATTTATTTAATCAGTTATATTTTAAAGTATTTCTACATAAATTTAAGTGGGATGAAAAAATATGGAAAATATCGAAGATATCATAAGTCGTTGTAAAAGAAAAAAAGTAAGTTCTAAAAAAAGAATTAATAATATGATAATTACCAAAATATTATTAAGCACAATATTTCTGTTCGCTTCACTCATTTATATTAAAAGTGATGAACAAAATAAACTTTCATATCAAGATAAAATATTTACGGATAGTTTATCTTTTACTAAAATAAATAAATTTTATGAAAAACACTTTGGAAATGTTATGCCTGTTTTAAAAAAAGAAGAAGTGGTATTTAGTAATAAAATAACTTTTTCTAAGATTGAAAATTATTTAGAGGGAGAAGTATTAACTATTCAAGAAAAAAGCCCTATATCTAATATAAATGGAGGAATGGTTGTTTTCGTGGGTGAAAAAGAAGGTTATGGAAATACGGTTATTATTCAAGGAAATGATAGTTATGATATTTGGTATGGTAATTTAACTAATATTAGTGTTAAATTATATGATTATTTAGAAAAAGAAACAATTTTAGGCGAAACAAAAAATAATAAATTATACTTAGTAATTAAAAAAGATAATAATTTTATTAAATATGAAAAATATAAAAATTAATATTTTAACATTATACTTTTTATTTTTATTTTTTATTTGTGGATTAATTAAAGATGCCTTAATTATTTTTTTTATTGTCTTAATTCATGAACTTGGGCATGTTATGATTACTAAATTATTTAAATATGAAATAATATCAATCAATATTTATCCATTCGGAGGATTTACCAAAATAAAAAAAGATTTAAATACTTCTATTAATAAAGATTTTTTTATTGGAATAGGAGGTTTTTTATTTCAAATAATTTTAGGAATAGTTATTTTTTATTTATATAAAAATCATTTAATTCGAGATTATATTTATGATTTATTTTTTAAATATAATATAGCTATTTTTTTATTTAATTTAATTCCTATTATTCCTTTGGATGGTTCAAATTTAATGGAACTAATTTTAAATAAATTTTGTTCTTTTAAAACTAGTTATTATTTAAATTTGATTTTTTCTATTATTTTTTTATTGATTTTTATAATTATTAATTACATATATTCATTTAATAATTATTTAATTTGGTTTTTTCTATTATTTAAAATAACTGAACATTATAAAAATGGTAAATATGTTATGAATAAATTTTATTTAGAAAGGTATTTAAAAAATTACGATTTTAAAAAAATAAAAAATGAATATAATTTAGATATCACAAAATTACAAAAAGAAAACAAATTTTATTTTTGGGATAAAGATAAATGGTTAAGTGAAAAGAAAATTTTAGCTAAAAGATTTGACAAGTATGATTAATTTTGGTAAACTAACTATGTTTTAAATCGTTTTGTTAAAACCGCACTAAAAAGGTTATAAGTTACATTTAGTACACCTTACGGGCGCGACTTAAAAAATAAGGAGGTATGAAATGAAAGCTATATTTGAAACAGGTGGAAAACAATATTATGTTGCCGAAGGTGATAAAATATATGTGGAAAAACTTGAAGGTGAAGCGGGTAGTGATTTAACTTTTGACAAAGTATTATACGCTAATGGAAAAACTGGGATGCCTTTTTTAGAAGGTGCAAGTGTTGTATGTACAATTGAAAAACATGGCCGGGCTAAAAAAATCAAAGTTTTTAAATATAAACCTAAAAAGTAATATCGTAAAACTCAAGGTCATCGTCAACCGTATACTGCTTTGGTAGTTAAAAAAATTAATGGTTAAAAATGATAAATATAAGAAAAAGTGGTAATATAATTACAATATCTGGTCATTCAAAACAAGGTTTTTATGGTAATGATATTGTATGCGCTAGCGTATCTAGTATTATATATACTACAATTAATGGCATACTTAATTTTGATAATAAAGCAATTAAAGTTATTGATAATGAAAAGATAATGAAAATTGAAATATTAAAAGAAACAAGGGAAGTGGAAATATTAATTAATAATATGTTTGAACTTTTAAACGAATTAATAATTAAGTATCCTAAAAATATTAAAATTAGTAAAGGAGAATAAATATGTTATTTATAAAATTAAATATCCAAAGATTTGCTCATAAAAAAGGACAGTCTTCAACTGATAATGGTCGTGATTCGGCTGGTCGTAGACTTGGGGCAAAACGCTCTGATGGACAATCTGCTAAAGCAGGAGCAATTATTTACCGTCAAAGAGGAACTAAAATTTATCCAGGAACTAATGTAGGAATGGGTAAAGATCATACTTTATTTGCTTTAATAGATGGTTTTGTAAAGTATGAAAGATGTGGAAAATCTAAGAAAAAAGTTAGTGTGTATGAAGTTAGATAATTTCTAAGATTAAAGGTAAAACCATATAGAACATTATATGGTTTTTGCTTGACTTTTAATTAGTGATAACTTAGTATATTTACTTAAGAAAGAGGCAAAAATGACTGAAGAATTAAAAATGATAAAAAAATTATATGGTGAATCTATGGCTCATTTATGTCGTAAATTATTTCCTACAATATTAGAAACAGAAGGTTTATTATTAAATACCTTAAAAAAACATTTTAATGAGTCTAAAGAATTATGTGCTGATATAAAAAAACAAAATAAAGAAAGGGAATTTCAATATTTTATTTATAATGTTGTTGGTATGAAAAATATTTTGATTCTTTCTACAACAAAAAGCCCTAAAGAACTTTTTTCCGAAGCAGGATATTACTTATATGAATGTAAAAGTGAAAAAAATATTCAAAAATTTAAAAAGTATTATGCTAGGGGTGAAGAATTATGTACTTTTAATGGTAATAGATTAAACCTTTGTCATATTTTCTTTGCTGTTAAAAAAGATGTAAAAAATATAAAAAGAAAAAATTTTCTTGATCCTAAAAGACAAGATTTATACGGTACTTCCGTAATATCTATTCAATTTACCAAAGGAAAAAAGAATGTTTTATCAATTAAAAATAGGTATAATGATGCAGTAAGTAATCCCGATGCAACTTTTGATAATGATTTAGATTTGATTATTCCTGGTTTAACCGAAAGTTTTTCTAAAAAATATAATTTCAATATATTATCAAATTCAGAGTTAAACGATTCTTCTGATTTATATTTTAATTTAGAAAATTATATTTTAGCAAGTGATGGGAAATATTATTATAGAATTACTTATCGTTATAATAATGGTTATATTTATTATGGTCCTGATAATATAATAATAGATAATCAAGTAGTTAAAAAATACGATACCAGTAGATATTTAGTTTTTGATGAATTTATATTAGATATGCAAGAGAAAAAAATTGAATCATATATAGATTCTGAAAAAGAATTTATAAATAGTTTAAGTGATATAAAAGAAATAAAAATTATAAAAAAAGATGATATTAAAGAAATAAGCATCAACTTTATAGATGAAAGTAAAAAAGAAGTTATTATAAAAATTGATAAATTAAATAATATGATTAGTTTAAATAATCCTAATTTAATTGAAATTGGGAACAGTTTCCTTGTACACAATAGATTAAAAGAATTTACTGCAGAAAATTTAATGAAAATTGGTTCTAATTTTATGAAATACAATGATAGTATGTTAAAACTATATTTTCCAAATTTATTAGAAATAAAAAACTCTTTTATGCATAGTAATAATTCATTAATTACATTTTATGCTCCTAAATTAACAGAGATTGGCGATAATTTTTTATCTTGGAACGAAATGTTAAAATATTTTCATGCGGCGAAGTTAATAAAAATTGGCGATAATTGTCTTTATTTAAATAAAACATTAAAAGAATTTTATACTCCTAATTTAATAGAAGTTGGAATAGGGCTATTAGAACATAATAAATATTTTAGAAATTTTATGCCCTTTAAATTTTCAAAAGCTATAAAATGGATTATAACTGGAAAAACGGCAATAAAATGGGGAGTTTTAGATAATTCTCATCAGAGGAAAAGAACATTGAATTAAAATTAAATATATAAAATTAAAAAAGATAAATATACTTATATAATTTTGTATGATAAAATTTAAGAAAGTATGAAGGTGATATTATGTTTGTTGATGAATTAACTTTAAAAGTTATAGCGGGAACTGGTGGGGATGGCTGCACTTCTTTTTGGCGCGAAAAATATGTTTCGATGGGAGGACCTGATGGGGGAAATGGCGGAAAAGGATCTGACATTATTTTTAAAGTGGATAAAAATCTAAAAACTTTAATTGATTTAAGATATTTAAAAACTATTAAAGGTGAACGTGGTGAACATGGTAAAGGGAGTAACAAATATGGTAAAGGAAGAGATTCTGTTTATATATATGTACCAATGGGAACCGTTATTGCCGATGCAGAAACTAATTTGATTTTATGTGATTTAACAATGGATAATCAAGAATATGTTGTTGCTCAAGGAGGTCGGGGAGGTAAAGGTAATAAATCTTTTGCAACTCATGAAAATCCGGCGCCTCAATTTAGTGAAAAAGGTGAGCCGGGCGAAGAAAGAATTTTAAAAATCGAATTGAAAGTCTTAGCGGATGTAGGTTTAATTGGAATGCCTAGTGTAGGTAAAAGTACTTTTTTATCAGTAGTTTCATCTTCCAAACCCAAAATAGCAGCTTATCATTTTACAACTTTATCACCTAATCTTGGCTTAGTTCGTTTACAAAATAATAAAACATTTGTAATTGCGGATTTACCAGGTTTGATAGAAGGAGCATCAGATGGAATCGGTTTAGGAGATAAATTTTTAAAACATGCTATGAGAACAAGAATTTTAGCTCATATTATTGACATGGGTTCTTTAGAAGGTCGAAATCCCATTGATGATTATGCTATGATTCGTAATGAAATTAGTAAATATGATGAAAAATTAACAAATAAAAAAGAAGTTATTATAGCTAATAAAATGGATTTACCAAATGCTTCTGAAAATTTAAAGTTATTTAAAGAAAAATATAATGACAAAGATATTTTTCCGATAAGTGCCATTAATAATGAAAATATTGATGAATTATTAATTTATTTAGCTAATTTATTAGAAGAAACTCCGCAAACAGATATGTTTTCTAAAGATGAATTCGAAGATTATATATTATTTAAATTTAAAAAAGAAAAACCTTACTCAATTACTAAAGAAAAAAATTACTGGATAATTACAGGGGAAGAAATTGAAAAAATGGTCAAAATGACTAAATTTAATGAGTCGGAAGGCGTAATGCGTTTTTCTCGAAAATTAAGAAAAATGGGAATTGAAGAAGATTTAGAAAAATTAGGAGCACAACCAGGGGAAGAAATTCGAATATTAAATCAAACTTTTATTTTTAAAAGTTAAAATATCGCCAATTTTTAATATTTTACTAGTATTTTTAGGTAACTTTAAAATATTAGTATTTTTTTATGATTATTTATATTAATAATTTTATTAAAATTATAAAATAAAAAGAGTCGTGTGGTAAAATAATATTAAGGAGGTTAAAATAATATGAATATTATTAAAAAAACGAAAAAAAATGATAAAGAAAAATCTTTTGAAGACATTAAACATATTGATAAATATGGTAATGAATATTGGGAAGCAAGAGAACTTCAAACAGCATTAGATTATTCTAAATGGGAAAACTTTACCAAGGTAATTGATAAAGCTAAAACGGCTTGTAGTGAAAGCGGCTATAATATAAATGACCATTTTCCTGAGGTCAGGAAAATCGTAGAAGCTGGAGTAACTTCAAAGAAAATAATCGATTTTAACTTATCGAGATATGCTTGTTATCTTATAGTTCAAAATGGTGATTCAAGAAAAGAAGTTATTGCACTTGGACAAACATATTTTGCTGTACAAACAAGGAAGCAAGAGCTTACAGAACAAGAATATAATTTATTAACCGAAGAAGAAAAAAGATTATATAAACGAAATAAAACAAAAAGTTCAAATTATTCATTACAACAAGTTGCTAGTAAAGCAGGAGTAAGAAATATGGACCAGTTTCATAATGCTGGGTATAAAGGTTTATATAATGGTGAAACAGCCGATGATATTTTTAAAAGAAAAGGCTTAAGATATCGAGAAGATATTCTTGATAACATGGGAAGTGAAGAATTAGTAGCTAACGAATTTAGAATTGTTCAAACAGAAGCCAAGTTAAAAAGAGATTGTATAAAAGATGAAAAACAAGCAAATTCATTAATAAGTTATATGAAATGTAAATTAC
>CAYOJY010000026.1:0-10579 GCA_964404455.1 uncultured Muribaculaceae bacterium
AATATAACAAAATAAAAACCCCTTGTCAACAAAAAAAATCATTTTTTTTCTTTTTTTTCGAAAAAAGTTAAAATTAGCGGTTTTTCCTTATATATTATGCATTTATTTCCAAAAAATTACACTTATTTATCTTTTAATTCTAAATATTTTTCACATAGGCCTTCAATATATTTTTTATTAAATGGAAGTTCATTATTTATTTTTATATTAATTAAGTTTGTTAATTCATTTTTAATAATTAAATCTATCTCATCTGAATACCCCATTATCTTTTTATGATACTTATATTCGTTTTTATCCAAAACCTTAAATGCCCCATCAGGAAACACCCTTAAATCTAAATCATAATCAATATATTTTAAAATGCCTCCTTCTATAATATAAGGCGATGATATATTACAATAAAAAAATAATCCAAATTCTTTTATCTGCGCGATAATGTTAAACCAACTATTTTTGTAAAAAAACAATATAGCCTGTTCTTTTGTTCTATAAGTTTTATTACTCGAATCAGTTATATTAACATGCTGATTTGCACAAATCAGCGTGTCATCATCTAAATATATAACTGTAGCTTCATCACATTTTTGATTTATGTCTCCATTATGTTTATAAGAATGGATTTTAATATTATCTCCTATTTTCATATTATTTGCTCTTTCCTAATAATTATATTATAACTTATTTTTTATAATTATAAAAGGAGCAGTTATGCCCCTTTTATTAATTCTATAGCTTTTTTTAATTGAGTATCTATTATTTCTATTATATTTTCTTCGCTATCCTTTATTTCTTCCATTTTTATAACATAGTCCGGATACATTCCTCTTCCATCAATAGATGCTCCATTTGGGCGATACCATTTAGCTGATGTATATTTAGCCGTTGCTCCTGCATTTAATTTAATCGTTTGCTGAACTTTACCTTTTCCATACGTTTTTTCTCCGATTGTAATAGCCCCATAACTATCTACTAATGCAGCCGCTAATATTTCTGAAGCAGAAGCCGTATCATTATCTATTAAAATATAAATAGGAATTTTTCTTTCTTCGTTAGTTTCATCTTTAGTAAAAACTTTACCATTCTTATCTTCTAAACTATATATTGTTTCACCTTTTTTTAAAAATACTGAAGCAATTTCAACCGCTCCGTTTAAATATCCCCCACTATTTCCTCTTACGTCAATAATTAATTCACTAATACCACTTTTTTCTAATTCTTTTAATGCATTTTTAAATTGCGTTCCAACTGTTTTAGAAAATATCGAAATAGCAATATATCCTGTTTTTGTACCTTCAATTATTTCGTAAGTAATTGCTGGCACATCCAACATTGTAGTTTTTAAATCAAATATTAAAGGATGATTTCCTCTCATTATTTCTATTTTAATATTAGAGTTTCCACTATTTTTAATTAATTCACCAATTTCTAAACTTGTTTTTTCTTTTATATCAAGATTATTCACTTTAGAAATAATATCACCTTTTTTTAACCCAACTATATCAGCAGGTGAATTAGGAATAACTGATTGAACAGTTTGCTCGGATATAATAATACCAATCCCATTATATTTACCCTCTAATCTTTCTGATAAATCTTTACTTTCTTCAGCATTTAAAAAATTAGTATAATTATCTCCTAAATAATTTAACATTCCTTCAATCGCACTATCAATCATACCCGATTTATCAACATCATCATAATATTGAGTTAATATTGTTGAATAAACATTTAAAAATTCTTTTAAATTTTCATCAGTCATTACATTAATATTTTTTAAACCACTATTATTTTTATAATTATTATTTAAAATAACCCCAACTGCTAAACCTGATATAATTGAAGTCAAAATCATAATAATTACTACACTTAATATATTAAAGCCATTCTTATTCATACGATCACCCTACAATAAATATTTTACCATGACAAAAAATAAAAAGAAAGTAACTTAACTTTCTTTTACATCTAAAACATTTTTTATTGATTCTTTTTCATTATAATAATTAATAATTTTACCATCTTTAATTTTTACTAAAGCAATATTTCCAAATGAAACTTCATTTATAGTTTCAGCCAATATATTTTCCGGTTTATTTTTATCTGCTCTAAAGTCTTTATTCAACGCATTATTTATATTACAATAATAAAACGCTAATTTTTCGGCTTTACTATTATAAATATTAGCTAAATTTAAATAATAACTTGAACTTACATCTTTATCATCATAAACTAAAACATAATATTCACTATCTACTCTATTAAACATAGTTCCTACCGTTACTACTTCATGATTAATTTCTCCTTCTTGACTAATTCTAGTTGGTATTCTAACATCACCGTCATTTATTATATATTTAGTATATAGGAAAATGATCGCTGTTAATAATACCACTCCACCAAGGATAATTAAAAATCTTTTTATTTCCGCCTGAGCTTCCGATTCATATTTAGGCAATTTATTTTTTTTCATGTTTACCTCCATGCTCATTATTATATATTATTTCAACATAATTCGCAATTGTAATATGCAAAATTCTTCTCTAACAAAAAAATAATTTTTTAATAGAAATAATTATATGTATGAAGAATGGAATTTTTAAATACAAATTTTTAGAATAAACAATTTAATATTTTCTTTTATAAAAAAATACAGAGCTAATATTGTAAACAATTTAACTCTGTACCATTATAGTTTATACCGTTTTTTAAAAAATATACATTAAATTTTATTTTATACCGACTTAGATATTAATAACTATTAAAGTTGATAATTACCCTCTTATTACGTAGTCTTCTTTTATTTCAAAATCTAATAATTCATTACACATAGCCTCATAAACATCCTGAGCATTTAAACATGTATCTGTTAAATAACCTTTTTGGTTATCGTATTCTTTCAAGCCACTAAGATAATATGGTTTATCATTATCATGTTCAAGATCTCTTGGGTCTGATTGTTTTCCTTACATAAAAAGTACAGAGCTCATATTGTAAACAATTTAACTCTGTACAATTATAGTATGTACCGTTTTTTAAAAAATATAAGTTTTTTTATTTTGTACTGATAACTGGATTAGTAGAACCAACCGATAAGGCAACATTTACCATTTCTTCATTGGTTAAATCATTACTTACTATATAATAATTAATATTATTTTTAGTAAAATAGATGGAATTATTACTTAAAGCCCCTATTGTATCGTTTAACATCATTGGTTCACCATTTATAGGTATAATTTCAAATTCTTCATTTACACGACTAACGTCTTCGACTAAAACAAAATTTTTATCGCCAGCAAATGTTAATATTACTCGATTAACACTTTCATTATTAATTTTTTTTGAATCTGTTAAATAAGTATTAGCGGGGATGAATAAGGGATATATAATGCTATCTAGGGAACCAGTAGTTTTACTTTGACATTCTTCATCACAATTACCTTCACTAATATATTTATTTAAATCAAAATCATTTTTATTTAACTTAGCTTTAAAATCTATTTTAGTAAATATTACCTTAATTTTTACATTATCATTTTTATCATACACTTCAACTTTTTCAGGAATTCCTTCTTTATTAAAATAAACCTTTTGATAAGATAAATCACTATTATTTGGATAATTCACATTACTTTGAATAACATACCCAGTTTCTGTTTCATTAAATTTTGCTTTATTATCTTTATTAACATCATTAAATAAAGATTCTAGTAAATATGCTTGAGATGAGTTTTCTGGCCAAACGCTATCAAATTTAAAACTTTTATTTAAAGCTGGGGTTATAACATAAACTCCATCATCATTTCGTAAGATTATTTGCTCATGATTATTTGATTCATTTATTAATATAACTTTATAGTAATCATCTTTTAAATGATTTGCTTCCAAATTATAATTAAATAAATCTTCACCATTAAAAATTTCCATTTTGCCAGTTATTTTATACGAATTAGATGAATTAATATTTTTTTCAAACTTTTTAACTACATCATCCTTTGTCATTTTGCCACAGCCTGTTGAAATTAACAATACAAATAAACATAAAAATAATATTTTTTTCATTAAACCTCTTCCTTTACTAATAAACTATATTTTTATAAAAATAAAATATAACTTCTTTAAAATATTTTTTAAAAATGTATATTATATACTTTTTGGGTTAAAATATAAGCAAAGGAAGGTAGAAAAATGTATATATTACAGAAAATAGTTTTAGTTTTCACAATACTAGGGGCATTAAATTGGGGATTAATTGGATTTTTTGATTTTAATTTAGTTGAAACTTTATTTAAAGATATGACTATGGTTCATCGCGTAATTTACTCTATTATCGGAATTTGTGCTCTAATAAATATTGGCATCTTTTTTGTAGATTTCGATGAAAGTTAAAACGACTTATTTAAAGCCGTTTTTTTATGTTATTTTAACTTTAATTGAACTGGAAACTACATAAGTTAATAATGGATTATTATTTTCTATTTTAACTTCCACTTCATGTTCACCTACAGTAAGCCCATTTAAATCCACATAAGCTTTAATATCATTAAGAGTAATATCATTTATAACACTCGCAACACCCTTAACTTGAACTGCCACGTTATTATTTAAAACAATATTCGCACTTAAATCTTCGGCTAAATTTTTATGAGAGATTTTATTCCCAATATCAATGGTTTTTTGTTCCTCATTCCCAAAGGTTACCGAAATTGTAGCATTTTTAACATTCATATATCTAACTCCCGAGGGTTTTGATAATGAAACATTATAAGTTTTAACACTATCTTTTCCTAAGCCATCTACATTAATTGTAATGGGAACAGAAGTAATTTTATCAACTTCATTTTTTTCACCAAATATTGATAATGAATAAGCCGCATTGCCATTTATTTGAATTGCCGCTATTGCTTTACCCGCTATTAATGATCCAGTTGTTTGAACTGCTAAAGGAACTGTTTTAGAATAACTATCTAAAGTAACTGTCGCATTAATTACCCCTGGCACTATCTCTATATTATTTAAAATTTTTCCATTATTATCATACGCAACTAATTTAACATCATTAATAGTATAAGTTCCAGCTTCTGTTAGATTTTTATTTTTTAAATCAACTAAAGCTTTAACCATTGCAATTTTTGAAAGAGTTGATTCACTACCTTTGACTACTGCTTCATTTTGATCAAGTACAATACTTTTCACACTAAGTTTTGGATCTAATTTATCTAAATTTAACAAATCTGGCGATAGAGAAGCAACATCACTAACTTTATTTTTAATAATAACTGATACATAAGAAGGATCTAATTTATAAGTTAAATTTTCAATTGACCTGGAATAAGTAAAAAAAACTTTGTAAGCCGTATCGCTAGAGCTATAATCGGATAAATCTAATACTACTTCATACTCTCCCAGTTGTTTGGCTAGGTAAATATCACTTTTTCTGCCTGTAATAGTAATATCCACAAAATCGGGAACACCCTCTACAACATAAGCCTCAGCATTATATTTAACTACCACTGGTACATTAGATATAACTTCAGCATCACTTTCTAATAAACGAATTGCTTTGGAATCGATTAATAAAAACACCGCTACGGCAATTCCCAATGATAAATAAATTAAAAATTTTTGACTATTTAATAAACGATCTACCTTGCCACCACTTTTTTTAAATTTTTTATTAACGTAATAAAAAAATCTACTAATTGGGGTTACAATAAATTTATCAATAAAAACATATATCTTTTTAAAAAAATTAATCATTTTTTTCATCCTCCTCTACGTCAGCTTCAAAAAAAACCTCTGCTTTTGGACTTAATGATTCTATTAATAACATTCTAAATTCATCAATCGATAAATTATAATGCAGTTCGCCTTCAATTGCTATGCTTAATCTACCGGTTTCTTCCGATACGACTAATGCCACCGCATCACTTTCTTCTGCTATTCCTAAAGCTGCTCGATGCCTTGTTCCTAATCTTTTTGAAACACTTTGATTAATACTTGTTCTAAATACAGAACCGGCACAAGTAATACGATTGCCTTGAATAATTACTCCGCCATCATGCATGGGTGAATTTGGAAAAAAGATTGTTTCTAAAAGTTCATCGGTTAAATCCGCATATACTTTGGTAGCATTTTCAATATATTGCTGTAATGATATTTCTCGTTCAACAACTATTAAAGCACCAATTCTATTTTTATGAAAAAATTCAATAGATTTCATAATTTCATAAACAATTTTTTCTCTTTCATCGATTGTTAAAACTCGATGACGACCTAATAATTGGGTTCTGCCAACTGATTCCAAAACACTCCTGATTTCTGGTTGAAATATGACAATTAACGCAAGAGGTCCCCACTGAATCAGGTATTCTAATAATACACCTACAGTGTATAAATTTAAATATTCACTTAATAGCTTTATTACTAAAATAATAATAATTCCTTTAACAATTAAAGCCATTTTAATATTGTTTTTAACATTTTTAAATATAAAATAAAATGCAACCCATACAATACAAATATCTAATAACTTTGTTAATATAGACCACCAAAACATTAAATTCATTATATTACCTTCCTTAATTTACTGTAATTTATTATACTAAAATTTGACCCAAAAGTCTATATATAGTAATTAATATTATCTCAAACTTTTTTATTTTTTCCTTCAAAGAGCAAAAAAATTTAAAATTAAAGCTCTTTTTAGATTTAAAATTTAAACGTTGAATCTAAAATAACAGATGTCACCGTCTTGCATAATATATTCTTTTCCTTCTAATCTTAATTTACCCGCTTCTTGAACTTTTTTTTCTGAGGCATAAATTCTCAAATCATTAAATGAAATTACTTCAGCCCTAATAAATCCCCTTTTTAAATCCGAATGAATTATTCCCGCACATTCCGGTGCCTTCATTCCTTTTTTAAAAGTCCAAGCTTTAACTTCATCTTCTCCTGCGGTAAAAAAAGTCGCTAATCCCAGTAAATCATAAGTAGCAAAAATTAATTTATCTAAGCCGCTATTAGTTATGCCAAAACTATCAAAAAACTGTTTTTTTTCATCGTTTTCTAAAGATGCAAGATCAGATTCTAACTTGGCACACATTACAATAACACTAGCCTTTTCTTTACTAGCATATTCTTTTACTTTTAAAGTATAATCATTATCATTTAATACTATTGTGTCCTCATCAACATTCGCAACATAAATAATCGGTTTTAAAGTTATTAAATTAAAATTTTTAATTTGTTCATGTTCTTTTTCAGAAAGTTCCAATAATCTAAGGGGAATATTTTTTTCTAAAGATTCTTGACATCTTTTTAAAATAGCAACTTCAATTATTAATTCCTTTTCTTTAGTTGTCTCTGCTTTTTTACTTATTCTTTCCAATCTATTCATTACAATTTCTAAATCAGATAATATTAGTTCAAGATTAATAATTTCAATATCCTTAATTGGATCTGGTTTACCGGTTACATGAGTAACATTTTCATCATCAAAACATCTAACAACTTCGACCACTGCATCAACACCTCTAATATGAGATAAAAATTTATTACCTAAACCTTCCCCAGCAGAAGCGCCTTCCACTAATCCGGCAATATCAATAAATTCAAAAGATGTCGGAATATATCTTTTAGGTTGATATAATTCTTGTAAAAAATCTAATCTTCCATCTGGTACTGGCACAACTCCCACATTAGGTTCGATAGTCGCAAATGGATAATTAGCTGCTAAAATATTTTTTTTCGTAATAGCATTAAAAAGAGTTGACTTACCAACATTAGGTAAACCCACAATACCTGCTTTTAAACTCAAATTTACCTCCTCTTAAAAATTAATTTATCTATAAAGTAACATGTCCTCCAAAGCCAAGAGGAAAATTAGTTAAATACCAAATAACAATAACAATTAAAAATAAGAAAAACATCGCTATAGCATATGGTAATTGATATTTAATTGTAGTAAATAAATTAATTGTTTTTTCGTCTTGATTATATTTTTCTATATAAGCCAGATAAACAACAAAATAAGCGAGTAATGGCGTTAGACCCATCGAAACAGATTCACCTAATCTAAATATCACTTGAGCAAACTCAGGCGATAAACCGGTATTCATAAAAAGAGGAACCGCACTACTGGCAATAATTGGCCATTTAATAATCGAATACGGTACAAATATTGTTGATAAAATCGAAATAAAAAATAATAACAACACCAATGGTAAACCGGTAAAATTAGAATAAGTAAGCAAATTAGATAAGGCAACAACAAAAGTAGTTCCAATATTAGTTTGTTTAAAAATACTAATAAAAATTGATGCGGCAAATATTAAAATTAATATTTTACCAATTCCATCTAAAGAAAAGCCTAAACTTTCTGCCAAATCTTTATTATTATTAATGCTTTTCGAACCAATTCCATAAAATAAACCAACTAAAATAAACAAAAGAGCTATTATAAACACATAACCATTAGTAAAAAATGATTCATAACTAAATAATTTATCAATGTATAAAGTTTGACTATAATCAAGTAGATTCCCTGATGCCGGCAAACCCGGTATAATGTTATAAATTATTATTAACAAATATATTATTCCTACAAAACTTGCATATAAAATTCCTTTTAATTCTTTTTTAGTAACAATGTCTTCCTCTAAAGCTGATTCAGGAAATTCATATTTGGGAACTTTTTTAGCAACATATTCTTCTGTAATTTTCGTAATTATATATGATGCCGCAATAATAACAATTAAGTTTATAATTGCTAAACTATGAATTCCAAATGTATATTTAACATCTAAAACACTCGCGTTTAATAAAGTAGTATTTCTTAAATTTGAATCAATTGCGGTAAATATTAAAGAAAGACCACTACCCGCAGTTAATGCCCCAAAAGAAGCAATTATCCCAATAAAAGGATTTCTTTTTCCATAATAGAAAAATAAAGCGACTAGAGGAATAAAGATAATGTATGATAAGTCGCCAATAATACTAGAAATAATACATAAAAACACAATAACAAAAGTAACGCTTGTTTTCTTAGCTTTTTTAGTTAATAATGTGACAGCAGTTTGTAAAAAACCACTCTTATCCATTACTCCTACCCCAATTAAAATAATAATTAAGTTAGATAAAACAGTAAAATTAGCAAAATTAGAAACAGTATTCGTAAATATATATTTAATTCCACTTAAATTAAATAAAGATGTTATTGATTCAGTTGTTAACTTATAATCTCTAGAAATCGAAGAAAATACACTATAAGTAGATTGTGTATTAAATAAAGATAATATAAAACTAATAAATATAACAGTAAGACATAATATAATAAATGTCATTACCGGATGAAGTCCTATTTTTTTTCTTTCTTTAATTTTTTTCATCGTTAACCACTTTCTTTATTTTTTTAAAAAATTCTAAACGATCCATCATAACTTCTCTACCACATGCCACACATTTAATTTTAATATCAACACCAACTCGGGTAATAATCCACAAATTATTTCCACATGCATGTTCTTTTTTCATAATAACTTTATCATTTAATTCAAATGATTTGTCCATTATTCTTCATCAACCTTTACATTCATTAAATTTAATAATCGAATTAAATCTTCTTCGTTTTCAAAACGAATTTCAATTTTATTTTTACTAATATTAACTTTTTCATTAAATTTATCGCTAATTAATTTTGCATAAATATTGTATCCATCAAATTTTTTAAGCAAAATTTTTTTATTTTCAACGTTTTCCGCTAATAATTTTTCTAAGCTATGGACACTTAAATCTTCTTTAATAACTTTTTGGGCTAAACTAATAATTTTTTCATCATCACTTAATTTGCTCAAAAGCCTTGCGTGACTCATTGATATTTTTTTACTTTCCACCATTTTTTTAACAGTTTCAGGTAATTTTAATAATCCTAATAAATTAGTTACATAACTTCGACTTTTTCCAAATTTAAGAGCAAATTCTTCTTGAGTAAAATTTTTTAATTTAATAATGGAATTTATTGATTCCGCTACTTCAATAGGATTTAAATCTTCTCTTTGAATATTTTCCAATAAAGCTATTTCCATCATTTCCTGATCGCTAAATTCTTTAATTACTGCCGGAACTTTTGCCAATCCTGCAATCTTAGCAGCTTTACATCTTCTTTCACCAGCTATTAATTCATAACCTTTAATACTCTTTTTTAAAATAACCGGTTGAACTATACCATATTCCTTAATTGAATCAGCTAATTCCTGCAATGCCACATCATCAAAATGTTTTCTTGGCTGATAAGGATTGCTTCTTATTTCAGATAATAAAACTTCAGTTACTGAACCTTTTTCTGTTTCCATAATTGAATTTTCAAAATTATCAAAATCAATTACATTATTAGCAAATAATTGTTCTAAACCTTTTCCTAAAGCTTTTTTCTTAATTTCCATTTCTTGCTATCACTTCCTTTGCTAAGTTAGAGTATGCCTCTGTTGCTCTACTTGTTGGATCGTATTCATTTATTGGCTGACCATGACTTGGTGCTTCAACTAATCTTACTAATCTGGGAATTATGGTATTAAAC
>CAYOJY010000026.1:10589-11884 GCA_964404455.1 uncultured Muribaculaceae bacterium
CTTTATCTTTAAAATATTTTCTAATTTCTTCAACTACCTCTAAAGCAATATTAGTTCGTCCATCAAACATAGTTAATAAAACTCCTTCGATTCTTAAATTAGGATTCATACTTGATTGAACCATAATTACCGAATTTAATAATTGAGTAATACCTTCCAACGCTAAAAATTCACATTGAACAGGAATAATAACCGAATCACTAGCAACTAAAGCATTCATTGTACCAATACCTAGTGAAGGTTGACAATCAATAATAACATAATCATAATCAGATTTAATATCATCTAATAAATTTTTTAATTGATCATTTTGTCTAAATGTTTTATCTTCCAACATTTTTTTTACAAATTCAACATCAACCCCTGCTAAATTTAAAGTAGCGGGAATAATGCTTAAATTTTTAAATTTAGTTTTTCTTAGCGCATTTTTTATTCCCACCTTGTGGGTAATAACTTCATAAATATCATAGTTAAAATCAGAAGCGGATAATCCTAAACCTGTTGTTGTATTACTTTGAGGATCCATATCAATTAATAAAACTTTTTTTCCAAGTTGTCCTAAAGCGGCAGATAAGTTAATACTGGTAGTAGTTTTACCTACTCCGCCTTTTTGATTTACTAATGAAATTACCTTCGTCATTTGAACACTTCCTTAACATTTAACTCGTATATTTATTGTACTAAATCACTCGATTGAAGTCAATTAAATACCGCAAAATAAAAACAATCATCAATTAAATATGAGATTGTTTTTATTTTGTTAGGATTTAAAAAAGTAAGATATAAATGAACAACAAAAAAACTATAGCTTGATAATTTCAATAAATTATCAGAATCCTAACAATTTCACAACCTAATAGCATCAGTTATGAAGATGTCTTATTAACATCGACTTAATTATAGCACGAATATCATCAGTTGTGAAGTACCGAAAAACTCATTAGTTAACTTGTATATATTCCTATTATAAATATATTTATGAATATTTCCTCAATATATAAATTAATATTAAACTAATTTATTAATAACTAAATTTACTAATAATAAAACCAAAAGAAAAAACCTATGAGTTTAACAGTTTGAAATACACAAATCTTCTTCTGCCCATTATATTATGGGTTTTTTATTTTTTACTATTAAACTCGGTTTATAACAAACCCCAACGAACTTTGTCCGTAGATTAATATTAACAAATTACTTTTTTTAAGTCAATTTTTATAAACAAATTTAAAATCAACTAGCCCTATAAATGTTAATATAAGAATACCCACTAATGTGCAGATAAGAGTCCCCAC
>CAYOJY010000027.1:0-11163 GCA_964404455.1 uncultured Muribaculaceae bacterium
TACCATTAAACTATACCTCTAATTCAAGATATTATATCATATTATTTTGATTTTAACCATAAAATATTTTAGGTGATTGAAATGATTGTAACTTATAATAGTGCCGAATTAGATTTATTAGCCAGAATCATGCGAGCAGAAGCATTAAGTGATGGTGAACTTGGAATGCTCATGAGCGGAAATGTGGTTGTAAATCGTGTATTAGCCGATTGTTTAACTTTTAAAAATATTACGACAGTTACGGATGCAATTTATCAGCCTAATCAATTTGCGGGTACCAAAAATTCTTTATTTCAAGCTAAATCAACAACTTTAGAAAAAGCCTTAGCGCAAAGAATTTTAAGAGGCGAATATTATTATCCAGCTACTAATGCACTTTGGTTTTATGCTCCATCGGCAAATGCGGCTTGCCAAAGTGTATGGTATGACCAAAAATTTTCAGGGCGATTTAAATCTCATTGTTTTTATAACCCTTCTTCCGGAACTTGCAAAAAAATCCACTAAATTTAATTTAAAATTTCTTAATTTTTAAAAATAGGTGTATAATTAAATTGGTGATTATCATAACAAATTATTTATTATTATTTTTTATATATAGTTTTATTGGCTGGATAATTGAAATAACATTTTCCTACATTAACAATAAAAAATTTATAAACAGAGGTTTTATGTTTGGACCTGTTATTCCAATTTATGGAATTGGGGCTTTATTAATAACTATTTTTTTACAAAAATATGAAAATGATTTTTTTTTCTGTTTTTTTATGACAATTATTATCAGCGGAATTTTAGAATATATTATTAGCTACGCAATGGAAAAAATATTTAAATTAAGATGGTGGGATTACAGTAAAAACAAATATAACATTAATGGTCGAGTATGCTTGGGAAATTTATCAGCCTTTGGAATTTTAGGTTTAATTGCCATTAAATATTTAAATCCTTTTTTGTTTAATTTTTTTGATTATCTTTCAAAAGAAATAGCTTTATTAATAATTTTTATTATTGCTTGCTTTTTTATTGTAGATTATATTGTTTCTTTTATAATTACGTATAATTTAAAAATAATTACCAAAAATATTTATAAAGATTCAACTGAAGAAATAAAAAAGCAAATAAAGCAGAATATTTTTGGTAATAAATCATTATATATTAGGATTATTAAAGCATTTATAAAATAAATCATATTAAAAATAAAAAATCCAATTAAACTGGTTTTTTTATTTTTTTATGGGAGTTTTAAAGTCTGACCAATTGATAATAAAGTAGACTTTAAATTATTTAACTGTATTATTTCATTAACAGTTGTATTATTCTTTTGAGCAATGCTATAAAGATTATCTCCTGATTTTACTATGTAATTTTTTAAAGAAGCAGGGGTTTCTCCACTACTTGTTGGAAGTGAAATTTTTTGACCAATAGATAATGTATTTGTTTTTAAATTATTTAATCTTTTGATTTCGTCAACGGTAGTTTTATATCTATTGGCAATACTATATAATGTATCTCCTGATTTTACTATGTAAATATTTGTTGAATCAGACGGTTCTTGATCTAATTTTAATACTTGGCCTACTTGAAGAAGATTGCTAGTTAAATTATTTAACCTTTTTAATTCATCAACACTTAAATTATTTTGACTTGCTATTTTCCATAATGTATCTCCTGATTTTACAGTATATGTTTTTCCTCCTGTTGAAGGTACTTCGGTTTTTGTCGGTAAATATAATATTTGCCCTAGGCTTATTGTATTTGTTTTTAAATTATTTCTAGCTTTCAAATCATCTACTGATACTCCATATTTTTTAGCAATGCTATATAATGTATCTCCACTAATGACTTTATGATATTCTCCAGTTATTGATACTTTTGGAATATATCTTCCGCCAGCATATTCAGTAACTGCTTTAACTACGGCTTCACCCATTTTTTCCCAATCATTTTTTAATTGCTTCACATCATCTAAACTTGAATCAACAAATCCGTATTCAATTAATACAGTTTCATTTTTAGGGGTGTCACGATGAATATAGTAATAATCTTTTGACGGATTACTGGGCAACCTTCTTTGATAATATTTTCGAACATTTTGTCCTGAATTAATCAATTCATCAGCTATTTTCTTAGATAATGTATCAGTATTGCGAAGTGCATAAATTACTTCTGCTCCATCACCACCACTGAATGGTAAAAGTGTAGTTTTTTTAAATTTAATTATAACATTTCAAAATAATCATTATCTATTTTTTTAATTTCATAACTGTAATCCACTTGAACCCCAACATTATAGTCAATCATATAATTTGCTAATTCTTTGCCATTAATAAGCTTTATGCTTTGGCTTAAATTTGAAACATAATTTTTAGCGTTGTTATTAAAATCTGAAGTTGTTATAAATATACCTTTATTAGATTTTGTAGCTGAAAGAGCTCCGACAAAATTTTGCAATTCTGTTCTTCCAATAGTTGATTTCCACCTCTTAGCTTGAATATAGACTTTTTCAAGTCCTAATTTATCTTGATCGATAATTCCGTCAATACCTTCATCATTAGACTTACTAGTTACTCTACCTGCGTCTGGTCTAAAATCTCCATAACCCATTTTCAATAAAACATCGATAACAAGGCGTTCAAAATAATATGGATCACGTTGTGAAATCATTTCTAATAAATCGTCTGCTAATTGTTCTTTTAATTTAGCACAAATTTTGCCAACACTTTCTTCTGGTGTTGTTTCTTCTTCTATGTTATTATCAGCATTATTGTTTTCTACTTGATTACTAAAAACTAAATACTCATTATATTGTGATAGCAATTTCTTATCAATTTTATCTGGATTTGTTTTTAACAATTTTTGCCCTCTAGATGTTATTTTGTATATACCTCTTTTTGATGATTCTAATAATAATGATTTTTTTAAATAAGTTAAAGACCAATAAACCCTATTAATAACTAATGTTTGTTTCCCGCTTGGTACAAGTTCTTTTATTTCATTTTCACTTAATTTAAAATAATTAATTACTTCTTCAACACAATCACGAACACTGTGTTCTGTATTATCAGCATGCAACTTCATAATTGGTAGCATAAATTTTTGGAATTCTGGGACTGCCATTTTAAACCTCCTGGTATTTCTATAAATTTTATCTTCTAATTGTTAAACAATTCTACTACTATTAAATCTTTGCTAGTTAAAAAATTATTTTTATTAGTTAATAGATTTTCAAAAAACTTAATCAAATATTCATTCGTAGAATAAATATCCTTTGATCTATTAGAGTAATTGCTTCTCACTAACGCATTTCTAAAATATACTGAATTTTCTTTAAATAAATCATTATTCACACCATAGCCTAAACTTCTTAAATATTTTTCAATCATAACCGCTACTGTTCTAGTATTTCCTTCACCAAAAGGGTGAACTTGCCATACTCTTGAAGTAAAGTCTACAATGTGTTCTATTTGTTCTTTCAATGTTAATTTAGAATAATCATATTTCATTTCTTCTTTAAAATCATACTCTAAAGTCGGTTCAATTTCATTATAAGAAGAATAAACAACAGTGTCACCATTTAAAATAGGTTCATCTTTAGTAATATTGTAAGTCCTATACTTTCCAGCAAAATCATAAATATCTTTAAATAAATATTCATGAATAACTTTTAAAGTCGTTGGTCTAAGTGAAAAATTATTATCATTTAATAGCTCTACAATTCTAGTCGATACTAAATCACATTCATATTCATCAGTGATTTTTTTGTTAGCCATATTTTGCTTCGTATAATATTTATTTAATAATTCTTCAATTTCATTACTATTAATTTTCCCATTTATATTATCATTAGCTAACTCTATAAGATATTTAGAAGGTGTAAGCCCATCAACTTGATTTAAACCAATAGCCATATTCCAGTATAACTGTTTTTTATAACTATCTTTTGTTTCCATTACTTTTTCATATGAATTAATGTTGCCATCTAACTCTTTTTCCACGATTTAACCTCCTTTTAAATATATCAATATTATACCATATTTTTTTGTGTATTTAATAGTTTTTAGATAAAGAAAATCATTCTAAGGTAAGACAATATTATTTATGTGCCAATGGCACAGAAGTTAAATTATTCTCATCACTTATACACCAATGGTGTATAAGTCTCTTGTTTATGTATCTCTAAATGTGGTTTAAAGCACATTTAGAATAATTAGAATCTTTTTAAATTATATTTAATTCATTAACCTAAATCTATATGAAATCTCAACTTTTCTATTTTTATCAATAGTAATTCTATCTATTATTGATTGTAATAATTCTCTAGTAGGATTATCTATATCTATAAGTTTTTTTATTTCATCTCTATACTTATTAAATTCTTTTGATATATTAGGAGTTTTTTCTTCATGAATTAATAATTCTTTTAACTTAAATTCAGTTTCATTTAATAATATTTCGGTTTCTTCTGAAAGTTTTTTATAAGTTGAGTCCGAAATAATTCCTTTAAACTTATCTTCATATAACATATTAATTTTATTTGTACATTCCTTGATTTTTTCCTTAAGAAAATTTTGTTGCTCAATGGTATTATTTTTTTCTTGATTTTTCATTGTTATATCTTTAGCAAGATTATCTATATCAAAACTATTAATATATTTTTTACAAGTTGATTTAATAGTATTTAACAATGCTTCTTCTAATTTATCATACGGCATAAAGTGTGGTTCACACAATCTTCTTTTTGGATCTCGTGAATACTTATTGCAATTAATAGTCCAATAATTTTTACTCTTTCTATATGTGAGTGTAAGCATATTACCGCATTCTTTACAAAAGAGTAAGTTTTCAAATAATCTTTTTTCTCTTTTAGAAAATGTTTTTTTAGTTCTTTTAATACTGCCTTGTATTCTTTCAAATACCTCTTTACTAACTATAGGTTCATGAGTATTTTCTACTATTATCCAAAACTCTTTTTCAAGCGCTATTTTCTTTTTAGATTTATAAGATAGTTTGGCTTGAACATTTTGAATCATATCACCTGTATACATTCTATTTTTTAAAATTTTATTTACTGATGATACTGTCCATAATGGATTATATTTATTATTAGAATTAGTATTTTTTCTTTTTGCTGCACTAGGTGTTTTATATTTTTTATCATTTAAATAAGTTGTAATGTCACTTATACCTATACCATTTGAAGCCATATCAAATATTTTTTTAACAATAGGTGCATACTCTAAATTTAAAACTAGATGTCCTTTATCATTTGGATTTCTCATATAGCCATAACTTGGTTCACTACCTATAAATTTTCCTTGTTCTTTTTTATTTTTTAAAATTGAACGAATTTTTTTCGAAGTATCTTTACTAGACATATCATTAAACAAAGCTTTAAAAGGCGCTATATCATTATTTGCTGTTTCCAAAAAAGTATCAACTTGATCTAATATAGAAATATATCTTATTTTTTTACTAGGAAAATACTGTTCTACATAATAGCCGCATTGAATATAATCTCTTCCTAATCTTGATAAATCTTTTGTAATAACGCAGTTTATTTTACCTGACTCAATATCATCTATCATTTTTTTAAATCCGGGTCTATCAAAATTAGTACCAGTAAATCCATCATCAACATATTCTTCTACAAAAGTATAACCGCTTTGTTTAATATAATTCGTTAAAAGATTTCTTTGATTAGTGATACTTTCACTTTCTGATTCATATGATTTATCTACATCAGCCTCAGATAGTCTTATATATATTCCGGCTCTATAAAAATTTGGCATTTGGAGTATATTGTTATACATTTACTGCTCCCTTCTTTTGTATAACATATTAAAGCCTATCAAATAATATCACACATATAGGCTTTAAGTTAAATCTACAAATTTTTAATTAATACACTTTTTACATATTCACATAACAACTCTACCAAACTTTTATTATCCTCTTCTTTAAAAATCTCTACAATTTCAAACATAACTCCACCTCAATTAATAGTATGAGTGAACAATTTATTCTTGTCATCTAAAAACACCTCTTTCTTATATAGTTATATTTTTTTTCAGTTAGTAATAATATTTATAATTAATTTAGTTATTATGGAAACTAAATTTGTATACTGGTATTAAAATTATCTTTAATACTTTTTATTTGGTCTTTAAAGTCATCAGATAGAGCAATTTTCCTTTTTGAACTATTTATATTAGTTCTAGTGTAATCACTCTTTAAATAGTTTGATTTTGATAAATTATTAATACTTTTAGAGACTGTTTGTCTGCTTACATTATAAATATCACAAAAATATTTATTAGTAGCCCAACAATAATCTTTTTGCTTACATAGTGAGACAATATGAAAGAGTAGTAGTTTTTCTAAAGAAGTTAATCTGTTATCAGATAAAGTGGTTATTGGTATTAGTGAATATATATAATTAATCCTATTCATAACCAAAACTTCATATATATAAGACTTAACATTTGTTCCTACAACCCCTTTCTTTACCAGTTTATTTTTTGGAACATAAAAAGAACTGAACATATATCCAAAACAAAAAGAAGGAATTTTTCTAATTGTTTAAATAATATGTACAGTTCTTGAATTATTCAAAAACTTATAAATGTGCTTACACACTATGTTTAACCAGTCTTTAATGACTACTAATTTTATGTAATATAATTTTTCCTTGAGTACATTTTATAATAAAAAATACCATACATTTAATATTCTCATGTCTATTCTAAAAATATTATGTAATTATTATATTGTTCAGACATTATATTTTGAATATATTGTCCCATATATTCAAAATCTGGATTTTTGTTATCATCTATAGGCAACATAATCTTTTCTTTACTAATTCTCAAATCATTAATTTCTCTATTAAAACTATACTTTGTACCAAGTTTTGATACAACAGTTGCTAGGAATAAATATATATATTTATTAAAACTATCATTTTTCAATACAGTAATATGATCACTTCCAATAAATTCATAATCATGGTAAAACGTTGCCCCAACTGAGCCGCTATTAGCAATTGTTAAACAATTGCTAAATTTTCTTCCGTTTTTATTCCTAATAAAATCCGATAAACCATTGTTAACTTTTGATGAAGAAATATATGGAATATTTCCTATTTTATGATCATAATTTTTCAATCTTTTTCCTCTTTGAATAAAAGGAAAAATATCATATATATTAAATGCTTGCCATTCTTTATCTTGTAAACTTTTAATAGGCTTAATTCTAATAGCGTTAAAAGATTCATAGAAATATTTTTTTAATAAATTTACATCATCTAACAGTAATTCTTTAATATATTTCTCCATAAAAGGAAAATCGGGGTTATTGGTATTATCAATTGGTAACATTATATAATCATTCTTTAACCTATCTAAATTTCTAGCATGTCCATGCGAATATTTGGATTGATTCATATCAGAACAACAAGATATAAATAATCCGTTATACTCATTTATAAAATCTGCATATGCGGCTATTACTGTACTCCCACAAATAATATCTTCCTTTTTATAAATTGAATAACCAGCAGAACCATCACCTTGGGATATAAAGATTAAACAATTTCCTTTAGTAACTAAATTCTTATCATATTCAACAAACTTTAATATCCCATTATTTCTATTAGTTGCCCCAACATAAGGATAATTTCCAGATTTTAATGCAGAAGCATTTTTACATTTTCCTTGTTCAAAATTACTAAACAGATCGCCTATTTTAAAAGGCGCCCATTTTCTAGTAAATAATTCCACTATTTTTATCTCCTTTAAATAAATATTCTCTACCGTGTGTTATCATATTTGATTCAAATGTTAAATAATCAGCAACTGTATTTTGGAAGTCCATTTCATGAGGAATATCATCGTTAAAATAATAAAAAGAGTGTAGCCATTCATCAGTTGAATTAACAATAGAATATACACAAAAATTAGTTGAAGAGTCAATCTTGTTAAACCACACATCTAACAAATGTTGTTTTCTATCTTTAGCACGCTCTGTTTCTACCAATCCACGATGCTTTTGCACCTCATACCCATCATCTGAAAAATCTATAAATTTACATTTTTTATCTTTAGGATGGGGTACTCCCGCTGTAAATATTGCTATACAAGGATTAGTTCCTACACCATAAAACGTATTATTATTTAGTGTAATTACTCCCTCTAATGTGTGTGTTTTCAATATTTTATCCTTTAAAGATTTCTCGTATTTTGTTTTTCCAGTCATAGTGCTTTGAGGAACAATTACTACCATTTTACCACCAGTTACTAAACTATTTAACAAATGATCTACAAAACTTAATTCACACTTTTCGGGGCTTATTTTTCCCATAGAATATGGAGGATTCATCATTCCCACCGTTGCACCTTTAAGTTGCATTTTTTTGGGATTTTGGGCCAAAAAATCATCGCATATTAAATTACTTTTCCCATCACCACGTAAAATCATATTAGTTGTTGCTATAGTAAACATATAAGCCTGAAGTTCATATCCATGCAATTGATTTCTTTTTATAGAAATTTGTTGTTCCTTATTTTCTGACCTTATCAGCATATGATGCATTGCTGAAACTAAAAATCCAGATGTCCCACAGCATGGATCAAATACTATATCATCGGGTTTTAGGTCTATTAAATCACAAAACAAATTACATATGTGCTTTGGGGTTAACACTATCCCTAACGATTGTCCATCCCCGCCAGAATAGCTCATAAATTCGCCATAAAATCTGCCCAAATAGTCCTCAGAAGTTTGGTTAAATTTAATAGTCATATACAACTTATTATATAAATATTCAGTATAATATCTCAATGGCGTCTTTCCTAGAACAGGATTTATTTCATTTAAAATAACAGTATCTTTTATAATTGAAAATTGAGATAATAATTTATCCTTTTTTGTTTCGGGTGATACTTGCGATCTTTTTAAATTATCTTCAATCGCAGCGCATATTTTTGCACCATCCGTTTTAAATCTATCCCCTACTAAATCGTTAATTGTAAAATTTTTAAATTCAATTTCTTTTAATGCCAATAAAATTCCACTTACCACTAGTGGTTTATCTTTATCACTTATATTACCATAATTCCTCAAATATTCATGGAGTTCCTTTGCATCTTTCAAAATTTCAGCAGTAGTCTTCTCATCATCTGTATTTTCTTTTAAAATTTCTCTAATATAATATTCATCAATATTATATTCATTAAAAGAAATAAAACTTTCAACTTCTGGTAAATCCATAAAATATTCTCTTCCATCTAGATATATGGGCTTAATAATGTGATGTTTTTCATCACCACTGATACCAAAAGCTATTGCTTTATTATAATTAGTATTCTCTAAAATATGTTTTGCATAGAAATATGCACCATTTAACGCATAATCGGAAATAGATGAAAATTCCATATCCAACAGACCATCTTCTCGATATTTTGCTTGCTTATCAACGAATGCCTTGTCTTCTATAACTATTACAAAATCCTTAACAATCCCACAATATTCCGGATATCCTGCATTACCAGTTCCCTTTTTTGATGCAGATTTCAATGCTTTATCAATTTCTTTTATTTCGCTACCTTGTGCATCCAAATATATTTTTGCTTCTTTCAATAAATCGTAAACCCATAAATCAGTTTTAATTTCTTTTTTTGCCATATTAATTACCTCTCTTTTCAATTTTTTTCTTTTCCATTTTGGATTTTTTTATATACTCTGAAATCAATTCGCATATTTTAACCGAAATGTTTGAACCGTCGTTTTTCACTATTTGCTGAAATTCTTGTTTTGTAGATGATGAAATCATAATATGAAGTCTATCATCTTTGTTTTTACCTTTCGGCCTTCCTTTACTTTTTTCATTCATTAATTAATCACCTAATATAATTATACTATTTTCAATTAAATATTGCAATAATTATATGTGTATTAAATATATTTTTAATACACATATAAAAAGGGTTTGGGAATTTCCCATAAAAGAATTTGTGGCATTACAAATTCAGTGCTGGCTAGGACAATAATCAATAACATTTTTCTATACTAAAACACTATCATTTTTAGATAGTGTTTTGTCATTTAAACTATTTTTTCTAATATTAACGGATTATTTTTTGCTATTTTAAGACCATATTTAATTTTTAAAAGTTCGATTACTGTCGGTAATATAATATCTATATTTTTATCATATCCATTAAATGTATCCATTGCTGAATTAATGTGAATATATAATGATGAATCACACAGACAATTCTTATAATGACTACTAGCTAAGTAAAATGCTACTACTTCTGGAATAATATACTTTATCATGAATTGATCTAAGTTATTAAAAAATGGGACTAATGTTTTTTCGTACTCTCGATCTGTTATATCGCTGTGTCCTTTTATCATATAATATCTTCACAAATATATTCATTAATAGCTATTTCTTCAGCTCTATTTTTAATATTATTCATTTGTTTAACCCATTCTAATTGATTAGTACTTTTTAATTTTTCATTGATATTTTCTGTTTCAGCAAGTTTGATAATCAGTTCATTAACTTTATCATTTACTAACTTGTCCAACTCGCATAAATATCCATTCAATTCATCTTTCATTAACAGATTAGTATATAATGTTTTCTTATATTCTTTCAAATACTTTAATCTTAATGTTCCATATTTCCCAATATTATTTTTTTTCTTCTTTTTTAATTCTAAATTGGGTATTAAACAATTTTCTTTTTTAGTGTAACTAATTTTCATAATTAATCTTTCTCCTTTGTATATTTTGGCTTTAATTGTTATACAAATATTGTGTTACACTTTTGCCTTCTCCGCCACCGGCATTAATATGATTAGACAAAATTATTACATCTGAACCAGACCCATAAAAACTTTGGGCTCTTTTAGGACGAATATCTTGATTTAATGTTTCGTCACCAGTTCTAGTCATGCTTGTTTCTATACCTAATTCTTTTAAACGGTCATAGATGTATTGACTCATTTTTAAGTTAAAATCTTTTTCAATTATTCCATTACCACTTGTACCTGGATCCGTACCGCCATGTCCGGCATCAACAATAACTTTTTTAGCCATTTAAATCACCTATTTTAATCTATGTTAAAAGACCAAATTTGACATAGGATGTTAAAAATG
>CAYOJY010000028.1:0-10902 GCA_964404455.1 uncultured Muribaculaceae bacterium
CCTCCTCCTACACTTGCAGCAAAATACGCAAAAGTTACTCCTATTGCCGTTAAGAATACGGCGGTTATAGCAATGATGCTATATATTTTTTTATTTTCCAAATTATTACCTTCTTTCCTACTATTAAATGATACTATATTATTTTTAGTTTCGCAAGTGATTTTTTATCAAGGTTGACAAATAATGTAAAAAAAGCGACTTTAACGCTTTTAAAATTAATCCGCTCAAAATATTATAAATGGTTCTAAATTTTAGTTTTTTAATTATTTGATACTGCTCATTTTAACTGTCTAATTGTTCTTGACTAGTTTACTTTTTAAAAACCTTTTCTTTTTTTTCTTTGAATTTTATGAGTTATTTTCAATTGTAATTTATAAGGAATAATTCGGCTTAAAAGTAAGGTTAATTTCATTTTAATTCCTGGTATTATAATCATTTTACCTTTAAACATTTGATTAATTCCATATCTAGCCACATATTCAACTTTCATTTCTTTTACTGTGAAATACCCACCGGCATTTTTAGTAAAATTAGTTTTAACTGGTCCTGGGCATAAGGCAGAAATATGAATGGCTAAATGATTATGTTTTAGTTCTTCATAAATAGCCATAGTTAATTTTGTTGTATAATTTTTCGTAGCATAATAAGTACTTAAGCCAGGTCCTGCTAAGAATCCCGCACTACTGCATACATTTAATATGTAACCATGGTTTTTTATTATAAATTTTTTTAAAAATAAATATGTTAATATATGATATGCTTTAACGTTTAAATCAATCATCGCTAACTGAGTCTCTAAATCGTTTTCTATAAAATTACCAAATAAACCAAATCCTGCATTGTTAACTAATATTTCTATTTTATCATTTTTATATAAGTCATATAACTTAAAAACATTTGATTCTATAGTTAAATCTAAATCTACTATTTCAAAATTAGTTTTCATTAGTTTTCCTACTTCTTCTAACATTGTTTTATCATTGGCAACTAATACTAAATCATACCCTAAATCTGATAAATAAATCGCCATTTCTTTACCTATTCCACTAGAGGCACCTGTTACAATTGCTTTCATTTTAATATCCCACTTCTATTGTATCAAGGATGGCTGGAAGCATTTGTTTTTTACGAGACACTAGTTTTTTAATAAATATTCCTTGGTAAATTGTATCAAGCCCAAAACTACTTTTAATTATGTTTTCGCCTCGATCATTGTAAATTATATAAGAACCATTTTTAATAGCATCTGTTACAAACATCACACATAAATCTTGCCCTTCATCAGCTTTATTATTAAGAAATTCTCGAATTTCTGAAATTTTTTGTTTAATTTCATCAAAATCCATTGTTGTTATAACTGAAATACCTAAATTTTTATTATTAACAGTATAAGATTTATAATCAATATATACTAATTCTTTAATTGACATACCTTCAATTGAACTAGCGGCTTTTAACAAATCATGACTATATTTATCTAAATCAACTTTAGCTATTTTAGCTAATTTAATTGCAACAAACTTATCATCTTCAGTTGTGGTTGGCGAATTAAATAATAACGTATCTGAAATAATAGCTGATAATAATAAACCCGCAATATTTTGGGGAATTTCAATATTATTTTCTTTATACATATCATAAATTATAGTCGCAGTACATCCGACTGGCAAGCTTCGAAAATTGATGGGGATATTTGTTCCTATTGCACCTAAATTATGATGGTCAATAATCTCTAAAATATCTGCTTCTTCAATTCCTTCAACTGATTGGGCAAAAGAATTATGATCAACTAAAATTACTTTTTGTTTATTATAATTATTAGGACCTGTTAACCTTAATAAACCTAAGCATTCACCTTTTTTATTTATTACAGGATAATTTGTGTGATTTATTTTATGAATTTTTTGTTTGAAGTCAGTATAATAATCTTCGTCCATTACAGTAATTGGTTTTAAATTAATATTAATTAATTTAATAAAATTACTTAAACTAATTTTATTAGCAACATTAAAACTATCCATTTTAGTTCTAATAATCGTTACTTTATTTTTTTCGGCATTGCTTAATAATTTATTATTTATTTTACTACCATAAGATAAAATAATTAATTTTACCCCTTTTTTGATTATATAATCTAAAACTTTATGTCGATTACCAACAATAATAATATCGTCTGGGCTAATTTCAACTTCATCTAAAAATGTATTGCTTTGAACACCAGCAACTTTAGTTGGTCCTTTTACTTTATCAATGTATTGGGTTAAAACCTCACCATCTAAAGTATTTAAAATATTATTTAGGGTTGTTTCAATTAAATTTTTTTTGTCCGAAATTAAGTATTTGGCTATTTCTTTTAAAGTAACATATCCTTTTAATTTTCTGTCATTATCAACAATAGGTACCGCTGTTGTATTTTTTAATTGCATCATTTTAAAAGCTTCATTAATTGATGCAAATTCATTAATATAAACTTTTTTTTCATATTTGACATTTTTAATCCTAACCTTGACATCATTTAAATATTTAGGTGTTTCCATTTTAAAATAATTTAAAGCAAATTTAGTTTCATTATTTATAACACTTAATATTCTAGGTTCTGTTTTTTTACCTAAAGAATTTTTCAAATATGATAATGCTATACTGGAACAAACACTATCTGTGTCTGGATTTCTATGACCAAAAATATATATATTACCCATTATTTCACCTTTTTTAATTTTAACACAACTTGATATTTTAATCAAAAGATTCATGACAATTTATTTTTTCATTTCAAATAAAATCCCTTAATTCCATTGCTCTTTCAAAATCCATCATAGTTGCTGCTTCTTTCATTTCTTCTTCTATTTTTTCTAATATTCTTTTTTGCTCTTTTTTAGTTATTTTTTTATCAGTTTGTTTATCTAATTCATTACTAATAACTTCCTTAATTTCTTTTTCAATACTTTTAGGGGTAATGTTATTTTCAAAATTATATTTTTTTTGAATCTCTCTTCTTCTTTTAGTTTCTTCAATTGCTTCTTTCATCGAATCACTTACACTATCAGCATACATTATTACTCGACCATTTTTATTACGGGCACATCTTCCAATAGTTTGAATTAAACTCCGAGCGCTTCTTAAAAATCCTTGTTTATTAGCATCTAAAATACAGATTAAACTTACTTCCGGTATATCTAGTCCTTCCCTTAATAAATTAATGCCCACAACGCAGTCAAATACTCCCAATCTTAAATCGCGAATAATTTTTAATCTCTCCAAGGTTTTAATCTCACTATGTAAATAAGCAACTTTAACGTTCATCTCTTTTAAATAATTAGTTAATTCTTCGCTCATGCGAATAGTTAATGTGGTAATTAAAACTCTTTCATTTTTATCTTTTCTAATATTTATTTCATTAATAATATCATCAATTTGTCCATCTGTTTTTCTTATTTCAATTAACGGATCAATTAAACCGGTTGGTCTAATTATTTGTTCGATAATTTTTCCTTTGGTTTGCTCTAATTCATAATCACCAGGGGTAGCAGAAACATATATTACCTGGTTAATTATTTTTTCAAATTCTTCAAAGCGTAACGGTCGATTATCAAGGGCACTAGGTAGCCTAAAACCATAATCAACCAAAGTTTGTTTCCTGGCTCTATCACCATTATACATTCCTCTTACTTGAGGTAACGTAACATGTGACTCATCAACTACCAATAAAAAATCAGATGAAAAAAAACTTAATAAACAAGCTGGTGTTTCACCTTCACCTTTTAATGCTAAATGCCGAGAATAATTTTCAACTCCGCTGCAAAAACCTGTTTCTTTTAACATTTCTAAATCATAATTAGTTCTTTCTTTTAATCTTTGTGCTTCTAATAATTTGTTATTATTTTCTAATTCGATTAATCTTTTTTTTAATTCTTCTTCAATGCGTCTAATAGCTTCTATCATTTTTTCTGAACTGGTAACAAAATGAGAAGCGGGTGATATTATTGCCGTTTTTTTATGATTAATCACTGTTCCTGTTAAAGGATCAAATGTCGCAATTTCTTCGACTAAGTCATCCTCTAAAATTATTCGCGTAGCATGATTTTTTTCATTAATGGGAACAATATCAATATTATTTCCTCTGACGCGAAAAGTTCCCCGATGAAAATCCAGATCATTTCTTTCATATGTCATATCTATTAATTTATTAATTATATAACTACGACTTATTTTATCGCCAATATTAACTACTAACATATTTTTGGAATATTCTTCTTTCTCGCCTATTCCATAAATACAAGAAACTGAAGCAACCACAATTGTATTTTTATTATTAATTAAACTGCTGGTTGCTGAGTGTCTTAATTCATCTATTTCATCATTAATTGAAGAATCTTTTTCAATATATGTATCACTTGAGGGAACATAAGCTTCTGGTTGATAGTAATCATAATAAGAGACAAAATATTCAACTGAATTTTCTGGAAACATTTCTTTAAATTCTGAATAAAGTTGTCCAGCAAGAGTCTTATTGTGAGCAAGAACTAATGTAGGTTTCTGCACTTTTTCAATAACGTTGGCAATAGTAAAAGTCTTACCTGTGCCTGTTGCGCCGAGTAAAACCTGATGCTTGTCACCTTTTTCAATTCCCTCAACAAGCTGTTCAATCGCCTTTGGCTGGTCACCAGCCGGTTGATATTTACTATGTATTTTAAACATTTTATTCCTCCATTATGATTATTTATTAAAAATAATCGTGCCTCATATGTGTATTTAAGTGTATTGTGAGTGCATTTTATTTTGAATTGTTTTGAAAAATTCTTTTGTAGTCTCTAATTTCGGGTCATAATCAATACTAGTTGCATATATGTCAAGCAATTTTCTCCAAAATACTTTTTCACTTGATCTTATAGCACGAATACGTTCTAGTAATAAATTCTAAATTTAGTTTCAATGTGTGATTTGACTCTATATCCAACTGATATTATAACATCTAAATTGTAATATTTAATTTTTCTTCCGTACATAGCCTTCCCACATTTCTAATTTCACAGATTCCCTGCAAATTTCTTTTTACTAATTAAATTTTATCATTTGGAAAACAAAACTTCAACACAGTCTAATATTTTAAAAACTAAAAATTTTTATTCCTCTTTATTTTCTAAAATTATATTTTTCGACTCCCCCCTTTGCTCAACAGCATTGAGTAAATTTAACTGGTTTTTCAAAAAAGTTTTTATCATTATTAATTTCTATAATTTAGTTTGATATTTTCTGTTCCATTTTATGTATTTTGTTAGCATTTATGCTATTCTCATTTATTTCTTTCTTATAAATATAAAAAATAAAATCGCCCGATAATTTGCCAATTTTAAAAAAGGCTCTAATTCTGCTTAGCCTCTTTCAATTTATTAAATCAATTTTATTTATTATCTTCTATCGTTTGCAATAAGAACTAATCTTAATATTTGAAGTGCACTAGCAAGTACTCCTGCAACATAAGTCATTGCTGCGACTTTTAGCATGTTTTGAACGCCTTCTTTTTCCTCATCATGAGCAATAGATAATCTTTCCAGTTCCATTAAAGCTTTTCTACTAGCGTCAAATTCTACCGGTAAAGTTATTAATTGAAATATTAATCCCATCATGGTTAGGGCTATCCCAAAATAAATTACATTTAAAAGTTGAGCTAAAAAGCCAATAAAAATAATAACATATGACAGCATAGTGGCAATATTAACGATTGGAAAAATAAAAGCTCTTAATTTTAAATAAAAATATCCTTCTTTATCTTGAATTGCATGACCGCATTCATGAGCAGCAATTGCACAGGCAGCAATAGATTCTCCATGAAATATTTCGCTTGATAATCTAACTGTCTTTCTTGATGAATCATAATGATCAGTTAATTCGCCCTTAGTTTCAACAACGTAAACATTAGCTAAATCATTTGCTTTTAATATTTTTTCAGCAATTTCCTGACCCGTTAATTTTTTATTAATTTCAATTTCCTTATATCTGGCAAAATTAGTTTTTATTTTAAAATGAGCCCATAGCGGGATAACTAAAATTGCTATTAATAACATTATATCCATTATATTTTTACCTCATAAGTAGTTTTTTCTCTACCATCTTTCAATATTATATTTTTTTTAAGTAATTCTTCTCTAATTTGATCTGCTAATTCATAATTTTTTTCTGCTTTAGCTTTATTTCTTTTAGCAATCATTTTTTCAATATATTCTTCATCTATTATTATTTTGTCTTTTGTTAAATCAAGTGACAATACCTTATCCCAGGATTTGATTAAAGCATATTTTGTTCCATCATTAATTTTATCTTTTAATAAATCATAAATAAGGGTTATTACACTTGCCGTATTTAAATCATTTTTTAAATGATTTTTAAAATCATTATCATATTTTTCAAAAACTTGTTTATTTACTATTCCTGATTTTTCTAAATTAATAATTTTATTTTTTAATTTTTTATAAGCCACTTCGGCAGAATCCAAAGAATCAAAAGTAAAGGTTAGTTGATTTCGATAATGACTCATTAAACACATAAAGCGATAAGATAATGGTAAATAACCTTTTTCTTCTAATAAGGAAATTGTTAATGTTTTTCCTTTGCTTTTACTCATTTTCCCAGTTTCATCGTTTAAATGTTCTCCATGAATCCAATATTTACACCAAGGTTTGCCTGTGTAAGCTTCACTTTGAGCAATTTCGTTGGTATGATGTGGAAAAATATTATCTACACCTCCACAGTGAATATCTAAATTTTCTCCCAAATATTTTAAAGCTATTCCACTACACTCAATATGCCATCCTGGGTAACCTATCCCAAAAGGGCTTTCCCATTTTAATTCCTGATCTTCAAATTTTGATTTGGTAAACCATAATACAAAATCGGTTTTATTTTTTTTAAACTCATCAATTTCCACAGTTTCTCTAACCCCGCTGATAAGTTCATCCTTTTTATGATTGGTTAATTGATAATAATCCTTTAATTTAGAAGTATCAAAATAAATATTACCTCCAGCAGAATAAGCTGTACCTTCTTTTAATAATTTAGAAATTATTTTAATATACTCATCAATATTAGCCGTTGCGGGACTAATAATTTCCGGTTTGGCAATATTTAATTTTTCTGTATCGTTAAAAAATGCTTTGGTATAATAGCGAGCAATATCCATCACTGTTTTTTGCTCTTTTTTAGCACTCTCAACCATTTTATCATTTCCGATATCGGAATCACTTACTAAATGCCCTACATCGGTAATATTCATAACTCTTTTAACATTATACCCAAGATATTTTAAAGTTTTTTCCAATATGTCTTCCATAATATAGGTTCTTAAATTACCAATATGGGCATAATGATAAACTGTTGGACCACAGGTATACATTCTTATCAATTCTTCATTCCACGGAATGAAATCCTCAATTTGTTTTGTTAATGTATTATATATTTTCATAGCATCTCCTATTTCATTATTTTATCATATTGGGGTTTAAAAAAACATTACTTTTTACTAATATGAGTAGCCGCAATGGCACCATCTGATGCAGCAGTTACTAATTGATATAAATCTTTTTTAACAATATCGCCTACAGCATATAAACCATTTATTTTTGTTTCAAAATTTTCATTTACAATAACATAACCTTTATCATCAGTAATGGCTAAATTTTCAATTAAAACGTTATCCGGTGTATAACCAACATAAATAAATACTCCGGCAACTAATAATTTTTCTCCAGTATTTAAAAGAACATTATTAATCTTATTATCTATTTCATTAATTTTGTCAATTTTCGAATTAAATTTAACTTCTATTTTAGCATTTTTTTCCACTTGTTTAATTAAACCTTCATTAGCGGCAAAATGGGGTTTTCTTACTAATAAATAAATCTTGTTAACAATTTTAGATAAATAAAGAGCTTCTTGTAAGGCACTATTTCCTCCACCTACTACTATAATATCTTTATCCTTATAAAACATTCCATCACATAAAGCACAAGTACTTAAACCGCGCCCCAGTAAATCTCTTTCATTATTTAAACCTAAAAATTTTGGTTTTCTTCCTGTTGCTAAAATTAAATTTTTGGTTTCATACTTATCATTTTTGGTGTGAACAGTTTTTAAATCTTTTTTAATTTCAATTTTAAGCACTTCTTCATTTTTATAAGGAATATTTAATTCATTAACTTGATTTAATAAGTTCTCAGAAAAATCATATCCTTTAATCACTGTTAAACCTGGATAATTATTAACCTGATCAATATTATTTAATATTCCTCCCGGCATCTTACCTTCAAACATCAAAATTTTTAAATTGGCCTGTTTAGAATATATTCCAGCCGATACACCAGCTATTCCCATCCCAATTATAATTACATCATACATATTATATCCTTTCTAAAATCTAACCACATCAGCCTCAGCATTATATAAATCTTCATATTTACCTTTTCGGCTTATTATCATCGTAGCTACTACACCTATTATAACCATAATAATTGAAATAATTTGGGCTGTTTTAAATCCTCCTATCATTAACGAATCTGTTCTTAATGATTCAATGAAAAATCTACCAATACCATACCATATTAAATAAAATGCCGTTAATTGACCATATTTAACATATTTTATTCTTCTTAATACTAAAACGATAACAAAACCTAAAAAACACCATAAGGATTCATAAAAAAATGTAGGATGATAATAATTACCATTAATCATCATTCCGTTAATAATAAATTCAGGAACATGTAATTCCTGCAAACGAGCATAACTGATTATGCTGCCATATGCTTCATTATTAAAGAAATTTCCCCACCTGCCAATAGCTTGACCTAAAAGTAAGGGAACGATTGCCATATCAAATATTTTAACATAATTAACTTTATATTTTTTAGAATAAATAATTATAGTAATTATGGCAAAAATTATTCCACCATGAATTGCTAAGCCACCTTCCCAAATTTTAAAAATGCTTAACAAATCATCTTGATATAACGAAAATTTAAAAATTACATAATAAAGCCGTGCCCCAATTAAACCAAAAATAATCGACCAAAAAGCTAAATTAAATAAAAAATCCCGATTAAAATTAAATCTTTTACCTTCTCTTAAAAAAAGACCAATTCCTAAAATTATTCCCATTAACATGGTTATAGAATACCATTTAACTTCAAGCGAACCAATAGTTATCATTACTGGATCCATTTTTATCCCGAGCCTTTCTAAAACAATTATATAGTTTTTTAAGCTAAAATGCAAATAAATTATTAGTCATATTTTGTTGATTTAACAATAATATTATAATAATATTTAGGGGGATTTAATTGGTTTTAGGTATAACGTTACGTTACAATGAATTTGATAGTAATAAAATATTTTGTATTTCTCATAATATGAAATATATTTTTGATAAGTTAAAAGTTACTTTAATTCCCATATGCCAAAATACCAATTTAGATAAGATTGTTAATATGTGCAATGGTTTAATTTTAACGGGTAGTCCAATTCACATCAACGCTAAGTTATATAAAGAAAAAAATTTAATAAAAAATGATTTAAAATATAATGAAGATGAATTAGATTATCAACTTATCACTTTATTTACTAAAAAGAATAAACCAATACTTGGGATATGTCGGGGAATACAAATAATAAATGTTTATTTTGGCGGTTCATTACATCAAAAAATTGATAATCATGAAAAAACAAATCATTCAATAACAATTAAAAAAGATTCTTTTTTGTTTAATATTTATCATAGAAAAAGTTTAAAAATAAACTCTAATCATACCCAATCAATAAAACAAATTGCTCCAGATTTTAAAATAGTTGCCATTTCTGATGATGGAATAATTGAAGCAATTGAAAAAGAAAATATTTGGGCAGTCCAATGGCATCCTGAACACTTATTAGATTTTAAACTATTTAAAGCCTTCTTAAATAAGATAAATGATTCAAAATAATTTATTATTAGACAAAACCATCTCCGCAACTGGCGAAGATGGTTTGTTTTTTCAAACATATTTTTTATTATTTAGACTAATTTTAGTATAACTTCTTTTCGGTAAATTTAATTTATAACATACGGATTATTCCATGTTCCGTTCCCGCTTGACGAAGAGATTTCAGATGACAAAGAAATAACAGCCCGTACGCTAGCACCACTACCATTCACACTATTGCCACCCAGATTACCAGTAGAATTCACAATAAACTCATAAGCATAAACACTATCATTTAAACCATAATTAGACGGCGAGCCTAACCAGTAGTAATTCTTTGTATACAAATAATTACTACTGGTATTCGTGCCAACTATAAACCCGGCTATTAACACTTCGTCTGCCGTTAATAAACCAACCTTTTGTAAGGATTTGCCATTTCCTTTTGTCGTGTCTGCTTTTGTAAATGCATCATTCTTATGCGGACATACTAAGCTTGGTCCAGTTCCAATTGGTGCCCATGAGCTGGCATTTATTAATCTTCTCGCTGCTCCAAACCATGTTGACGTTGTTCCTATTCCATTTCCAGTTCTGTTTGTTCCTGCTAATGTTCCAGAATATGTACTTCGATCATTGCAAAATATTGTATCTGCTATTTTATTATCATAACTTGCTAAGTTATTTGAATACCAGTTTTCTAAATATGTTTTCAAGTTACTTGTAACATCTAAGCCTCTTTGACTTCCTAAAGTATACATATATCCGACATATTCGGCACTATCATATGTTGAATTAAATGCCGATTTTCCTATTTGCGTTCCACTACCTGTCATTACCACTTTTTGGGCTTCTGTAGGGGCTGTTGTTCCACTATAAATTAGTTTTACTGTATTGTTTCCATTCACTCGTACTATTCGCCAATATATGTCGGCAAATTTTACCCAGTTATTAT
>CAYOJY010000029.1:0-10884 GCA_964404455.1 uncultured Muribaculaceae bacterium
AACTTTTTTAAATTTTTATCAACTTTTACTTGACTTGTATATAGTTGGTCTTTTTATGATAATTATATACTTATTCTGGTTTTTTTACTAGTTTTTTGGCATCTACAATATTTTTTTGCATATTTGTACCAGTTATAAGTATATTTTCAATATATTCATCGATTGGCAGATTTTGATCAAATTGATTTTTTGATAATAAAATTGTTTTATATAAATTTTGCCTTCTAGTATTACTTATAGTACTTAAATAATCAATTACACTTTTAGACCAATCACAATTTTTCTTTCTCCATTTCAAATTATATAGGATAAACAACTTTTTGTAAAATTCATCGGATGTTTTGTTTAATTCTTGTGATGGATCAAATTCAGTACAATTATTCATATATGGGTTTGCTACAAAACATATTTCGTCATTACGAGAGATTCTATTTAAATAATTTAGTAAATACATTTGTAATGTTTGATGATTACTTGCTAACATTATTTTTTGTTTTTCACTAAATAGTTGAAAATAATTCATCCACATAAAGTCAATATCAATGTTAAAGGTTTTGCCGTCAACATTTAATTGATAACCAGCTTCTCTTAATTTTGATACTAATAATTTACTTCCCTTAAATGTTTTTGATAAATGTTTTGCATCATTTTTTAAAAAGGTTGGAACTATTAGTAGAGAATCATCAATAGTATTAGGAAGATTAAGTACAAGTACTTCCTCAATGGATGGAGTACAAATAGATTTACACGCATTACAGTGTCAAAGTGTATTCCAGTACTATTTACTTGGTCATGACACTTATCGCTACACAGAGGTATAACTAAGCCATATTTAATACTTAGTTTTCTTTTACCAGTTCCGTAAAATATTTCATGTAAATTTATATCGCAATTTTCATTGCCACATTCTGCACAAATTTTTAAATCATCAGTAATAATACTATATCTGTCTCGCTCTAACTTGGCTTGTTTAGCTGTTCTTTGTTTAATAGGTGTTCTTGAGGGGGTCAATTTCGACCCCTTGTTTTTGTATTCTTTAAATTCACAATTTTTGCAATCAGCAAAAGTTATTTCTTTATTAGTTCTTTTGCATTTTAATTTATTAAACCCTTGTTTTAGTTTTATACATTTCATTTAGTACCTACTTTCTAAATTATTAGAAAATAGTACCTAATTAGTACCTAATATGGTTTAAGCAATAAAAAAAGCCTTAAATATAAGACTTTAATAAACATATGGAGCAAGTGAGGAGAATCGAACTCCCATCTCAACCTTGGCAAGGTCGCATATTAACCATTATACTACACCTGCATGCAATTAAATAATAGCAAAATATTGTAAAATAATCAAGATTAATTGTAAAATATATTTATTGTTGATATAATTATTTCTGCAAGAGGGGAAAAGATGAAGCAAAAATTAATGGTTAATTTACGAAAATTCAGACTAAATATTTTTGAATATATTATAACTAATCGATTATTCATATCGTATGTTATATTTTCGATAATAATGACTTGTATGGCTAGATATTATTCATTAGGTCATTTTTTTGCATTTAGATCATTTTTAGCAGATTTAGGAATTATTTTAATAATCGGCGCATTAGGTTATTTTGTTAAACCTAAAAAGCAATTTAATTATTTTTTTATATGGATTAATATATATGGAACAATTGGAATGGTAAATACAATTTATTATCGTTTTTATGCATCATTCGCTTCAATTGGTGAACTAGCTACATTAGGTCAAACTGAAACTGTTGTAGATTCAATTTTCCAAAAATTATCAGTATTTGATTTTGCTTTTATTTTATTTCCTATATTTTTTTATTTTATTCATCAAAAATTAAAAAAATCATCGTATTATAATTTTATTGATAAAATTGAAAAAAGTAAAAAAATGGTTTTAGGAACTTTAATTATAGGTTGTATTTCTATTGGAACAGTTTTGATTTTTTCTTCAAAAGCTGATTATAGTAGATTAAGCAAACAATGGAATAGGGTATCGGTTGTAAATCGTTTCGGTATTTTATTTTATCAAGGTAACGATATTATTCAATCATTCACGCCAAGAATAAGTAGCTTATTTGGTTATGAAGAAGCTGCTGTAAATTTTCATGAATATTTTGATAATAAAGGCGAACCTCAATCAAATAAATATAGTGATATTTTAAAAGGATATAATATTGTTTTTGTTCATATGGAAAGTATTCAAAATTTTTTAATGGACTTGGAGTTTAATGGCCAAGAAGTTACCCCTAATATAAATAAACTAGCTCAAGACGGAATGTTTTTTGAAAATTTTTATCCGCAAATTTCAGCTGGTACATCAAGCGATACGGAATTTTCTATTTTATCTAGTTTGATGCCGGCATTAAGTGGAACAGTATTTGTGAGTTATTATGATCGATATTACGAAACTATACCTAAAATTCTTACTAATAATGGTTACTATACATTTAGCATGCATGGTAACAGCACAGCAATGTGGAATAGATGGAAAGTTCATCCATCACTTGGTTATCAAGAAATGTTTTTTAAAGATTCATTTACTTATACTTCTGATGATGTAATTAATTTGGGAATAAATGACTCCTTATTTTTTAAACAAGGTTTTGAAATAATTTCAAATATTGAAAGCCAACATCCAAATTATATGGGGACTATAATTACATTATCTAACCATTCAGTATTTCCTGATGTTAGTAAATATGCCCAAATAGATTTGAGTTATAAGTCTAATGAAAACGATGAAGAAATTATCAATGATTTTATCAGTTCTAAAATGATTGGTAGATATATTAAAAGTAGTCATTTTTCTGATCAAGCCATAGGTGAATTTGTTAATTATGTAAATGAATCAGAACTTTTTGAAAACACAGTTTTTATTTTTTACGGGGATCATGATGCGAAATTTTCACGAAAAGAAATAAATTATTTATTAAATTATGATCCTATGACAGGAGAATTGAAAAATGAAAAAGATTTAGCCTATAGAGAATACGATTATTTTGACCATGAATTAAATAAAAAAACCCCATTAATTATTTGGACAAAAAATAAAGAATTAAAAAACGTTTTAAAGGGTAAAATAAGTTATCCGATGAGTGCGATAGATATTTCGCCAACATTATTAAATATGATGGGATTATATAATAAATACTCAATTGGAAATGATATTTTTAATACAAAAAATAATAATTATGTTATGTTTCCAAATGGTAATTTTTTAACAAATCAAATGTATTATAATAGTTCTACTGGAGAATATAAAACAATAAAAGAAAATGTTGTGTTAGATAATAACTATATTGATTCTATATTTTCAGAAATAGAAAAAAAACTACAAATCTCTAATAGTATTATTGTACATGATTTAATTAAAAAAGAAATAATAGATAAGGAGTTACAATGAAAAGGCGTTATAAAATATTATTAACGATAATAATTATTTTAATTATTCTAGTTTTTATATTATATGGTTTTATACATAATTATAAAAAAAATGATAATAAAATTAAAGTTATTAATAATATATCAAATTATGATTATACTTTAGAAAACCGAGATAATAAATTATATCAAATGCATTTTGAAAAATTGAAAAAAATTTTACAGGCAGAGGAAATAAATAACGAAGATTATGCAAAAGAAATTTGTGCGCTTTTTATTATTGATTTGTACTCTTTAAATAATAAAATAAATAAATATGACATTGGGGGGACAGAATTTATTCATCCTGATTTTTTAGAGAATTATAAGTTAAAAGTTGGGGAAACAATTTATAAATATTTAAATACAATTAATTCTAAACCGGAAGTAAAAAATATTAATATTCAAAATATTGAAAAAATATCTTTTAAAATTGCGGATGAAGAAATTGATGCTTTTGAAATTACATTGGATTGGACTTATACTAAAAATGTAGAGTATGATAAATCAGGTAAAATAACTTTGCTTGAAAAAGATAATAAATTAGTTATTGTTGAATTTGTAGGTGAATTATAAAATGGAAAAATTAATAAATAAATTAGCCAAAAGAAACAAAGGAATTTTAGTTTTATTTTTATTAACAATTATTGCGTATATTATTAGTTTTTCTTTATTTTTAAAATGTATTTTAAGTTTAACCGGCGTTGAAACAATTATTAGATATGTTAGTTTAATTTTCTTCTTCCTTTATTTTATAATATACGTTATTTTGAGTTTATTTAAAATTTTACAAAGAAAGTATAAAAGTTTTGTTATTATATCAATTGTAACAATTATTTTTATTACTGGTTTTTTTATAGGAACATATTACATTAACAAATTTTATACTGGTATAAGTAATATAAGCGAAAAAAATAAAGTTCTTTATACAACATATTTAATAGATTTAAAAAATAATAAATTTGATGAAGAAAGTAAAATAGGAATAATTAATGATGAGAAGGATATAGAAGGTTATATTTTACCGCAAAAAATTATTCAAAAAAATAATTTAAAGAATGAATTAGTAAAATATGAAGATTATTTAGATATGCTTCATGATTTATACGAGAAAAAAATTGATGCAATATTCTTGCAAGGAAATTATTTAACTCTTTATAATAATGAAGAGAATTTTGAAAATATATCTACAGAAACTAAAGTTATCTACGAATATAGTGAAAAAAGAATCAATACAGACAAAAATATTACCTCAACTAAAGATTTTAAAGAACCCTTAACTTTTTTAATTCTGGGTGTTGATTCAGCAGCGACAACATTAAATGCCAACTCAGCATTTAATGGTGATGTTTTAATGTTAGTAACATTTAATCCCAAAACCCTAAATACGACAATGTTTAGTATTCCAAGAGATACTTACGTTCCTATTGCCTGCAAAAAAAATGCTTATGCCAGGGTAAATACTTCAGCTGCCTATGGAACAAATTGCGTTATTAAAACGATTGAAAATATGGTGGATATCAACATTGATTATTATGTTAAAATAAATTTTAAAGGCGTTGTGGATTTAGTTAATGTTTTAAAGGGTGTAGAAGTTGATGTGGAAAAGCCCGATATAAATACTTATAAGGGGCAAGTTTGTGAACAAAATTCAAAACGTGAATTTGGCAAAAAATTAATTTGTATGAATCCTGGTTTACAAACGTTAAATGGAGAACAAGCTTTAGCTTATTCTAGAAACAGGCATTTATATACGCAAGGTGATATTGATCGAAATATCCATCAACAACAAGTCGTTACGGCAATTGCTAATAAAGTAGCTAAAATTAGAAATTTTAATGAATTTGAACAGGTTTTAAATGCAGTAACTAATAACATTGCCACTAATATGTCATCGCGACAAATATTATCAGCATATGGGGTAATGAAAAATTTATTAAGTAATAAATTAAGTGGTAAAGATTTAATTAATATTGAAAAGAGTTATTTGGAATATTATGATTTACGTGTTAAACTTTCATCTACAAGAGAAATTGCCGCTTTAGGTTATTATAGTGATTCTTTAAATGATATTATAACAATGATGAAAATAAATTTAGATTTAGAAAAACCCATAATTCAAAAAACCTTTAGTTTTTCCGTAAATGAAAATTATATTCCTTATATAGCAGGAAAAGATAAGAAAAAAAATAAAACAACGACATTAATGCCTAGTTTTATTGGGCAAACAGAATCATCAGCAAAAACATTCTGCTCTGAAAAAAAATTAAAATGTAGCTTTGAATTAGTTGAAAGTGATCATAAATATTTTAATTCGCTTATAGCTAAAGGTTTAATTGGCTCACAAAGTGTAATCTCGCAAACTTTAATAGGAACTTTTACTAATATTATTTTTTATATTAATAATTCTTCTACAAAAATTGAACAACCAAAACAAAATGACATTGAAGAAAATGATAATTCAGAAGAAATTGATGACATTACTCGTAGTATTCTTGGCGAATAAATACTAAAGTAATATAAATGGGCAAAAGAAGTGTTATCTAACACTAAGTCTGAATATATGAAAAAAGCCAAAATTGATTTACATTTGTTAAAAATATTTGCATGTAAAAAATTACATTTTAGTTTTAACAGATGTTTTTCTTTTTTTATTATTTGAAATTGTCTTATTAGATTTATTATTTGAAACTGTTTTATTAGATTTATTATTCGAAACTGTTTTATTAGATTTATTATTCGAAACTGTTTTATTAGATTTATTATTTGAAACTGTTTTATTAGATTTATTATTTGAAACTGTTTTATTAGATTTATTTTTATTATTTGAAATCTTTTTCTTTGTTGAACTTTTTTTAATGGTATCGGTTTTTTTCTTAGAAGATGTTGCCGGTTTAACCTTTTTATTATCAATTATTTTTGTTGATTTTGCTTTTTCTTTTTCTAAAAGAATTTGTTTCTTGTCTAAAGTTTTTTTGTCAATATATTTTAAAATTAAAAAAATGATTAAAATGAATAAAATGACCAAATAAGTTAAAATTAAAGAAATAAAAATAATATCGATTTTATCGAAGGTTCGTTCAAACATTTTTAATCACCAATAATATTATAGTACAAAGATGTTAAAAAAACCAGTAATTGGTTGACACTTTGATGTGATTTTTATTTCTATAAATTGTCGAAAAATGTTATAATTATATTTGAAGATGTGGAGGCAATATGAAAAAAGTATTTCTTTTTCTAATTTTAAGTACAACTTTTTTTGTGATTGGATTAAATAACGTCCGTGCCAATACTTTTTATGGCATTATTCAAACTGAAAGTTTAAATACTACAGTTAGAGTTCGGGCTACTCCTAATACCAGTGGTGCTAGTTTACATATTACTTGGACAGGGCAACTATATACCTTAGTTGATTTAGTTAAAATTCCTGATCAAGGCGGCTGTAGTGAAGGGTGGTATCAAATATATTATTCTGGAAGTAATAAAGGATATATGTGTTCTAAATATTTAGATATATTTGAATCAAAACAAGATGGAACCCAACCAGTAACTGCTTGTGAAATAGAATTATCAACTAATGAAAAAACTAAAAAATTTCCAGCTAGTTATTGGGGCGGATTATGTAAATTAAAAGAAAAATATCCCAATTGGAGTTTTGAAGCCGTTCCCACAAATTTAGAGTGGCAAACTGCGGTGGAAAAAGAGAGTGCTTGTCGTATAAGTTATACTACATCAACTAATCCTGAGCTAATTGATTTAAGTTGTGTTGGTGAGTATAAAGACACCTGGTATCCTGCCAGTCAAAAAGCGGTTGCATATTATATGGATCCTCGAAATTTTTTTGCTCCTAGAACAATTTTTCAATTTGAATATTTAAAATATGCCTTGGCTTTAGAAAGTTTTTATCCCCAGATGGCCAAAACTATTATAGGAGGTACGCAATTCTTTGCCTATCATCAAGATTTAAATATAATAATGAATCAGGCTGGGTCTGTTGCAAATGTTAATCCCGTATTTATTGCTTCAAGAGTTTTGCAGGAATTAGGATCTACAAATAAATTATATAATTTATACTCGGGAATTTATGATGGGCATAACAATGAATTTTATAATTATTATAACTTTTATAACATTGGGGTATCAGATGCTTGTGCGACTACTTTAGGAGCAACTTATTGCGGTTTAAATTATGCTAAAAATAGTGCTAACCCTATCTGGAATAGTGTTTACAGTGCATTATTAGGTGGGGCGACAAACATTGCGAATAATTACATTAATAAAGGCCAATATACAACCTACTTACAAAGGTATAATGTTGTGCCAACTGAAGCAAATAAGTTATATTCTCATCAATATATGACTAATATAGCGGCACCCTCGAGTGAATCTTCAAGTGCATTTATAGGTTATTTAGGTTCCGAATTATTAAACTCTTACTTTGTTTTTCATATTCCTGTTTATGAAAATATGCATGTAGCAATTCATAATAGCAATAGTGGAGCAATTGGAGATAATTCTGAGGACACTTTATCAAGTCTTCCTATTAATACTATTGTAACTTCCGTGGGCTATCGTTATTCTCAAGAATATATAACTAAAATTTTACCGGGAACAACTGTTGAAAATCTCAAGAATACATTAGCGGCAGTCGCTGGAAAAGAAAACATTGTAATTTTGGATTCAGGAGGCAATCTTGTCAATGAAGGATTAGTAGGAACTGGTTATAAAGTGAAAATAACTAACGCATCTGGTAGTGAAATATTAGAAATAGTTATTAAAGGTGATACTTCAGGCGATGGTGTTATTAATGCCCTGGATTTATTACAAGTCCAAAAAAGCATTTTAAAAACATATACTTTTACCAAAGCATATTTACAAGCAGCTGATACTTCGGGTGAAGGTAAAGTAGATGCTTTAGATTTATTACAAATTCAAAAAAGTATTTTGAATACATTTAATATAGAACAATAGGAGGATTTATGAAAAAATTAAAAGTTATATTTTTAGCAATTTTAGGAGTATTTATTTTGCCTACTTTAGTCAATGCTTCAACTGGAACAATTAAAGTAACGGGCTCTTCTAGTGCGGTGGTTGGAAATACAGTTACGTTTACTGTTAATTTATCAAGTGCAACACCTGTTGGTAGTTGGCAAATGTCTTTAAATTATGATAAAAGTTATTTGCAATTAGTAAGTACAACTTCAGAAGGTAATGGAACAATTATGGCTTCTTCATCAACAAGTGGACTTAAATCTAAGTCTTATACTTATAAATTTAAAGCGTTGAAAAAAGGAAGTACGGCTGTTTCTGTTACCAGTTACTTAGCTTATGCTTTTAGTGATTTAAGTGAAATAAAATTAACCTCAACAGGTAAAACAGTTGCGATAATGACTCAAAGTGAGCTTGAAGCTACATATTCTAAAGATAATAATTTACAAAGTTTATCAGTAGAAGGTTATTCAATTAATCCTGTTTTTTCAAAAGATATTTTAGAATATAATGTTACTGTGCCAGAAGAAACAAAAGAAATAAAAATTAATGCATCTCTTAGTGATAAAAATGCATCCGTTAGTGGAACGGGAACTAAAGAAGTAACTTCGGGAATTAATAGTTTTAAAATAATAGTTAGTGCGGAAAATGGTAGTGAAAAAACATATATTATTAATATTGATGTTAAAGATGAAAATCCTATTGAAGTTACTATAAATAATAAAAAATATACGGTTGTTAAAATCAAAGAATATTTACCGGAAAAAGAATTATACGAAGAAAAAACTGTTTATATTAATGAAATAGAAATTCCGGCATATTATAATTCCAAAACTAAAAAAACTTTAGTTGGCTTAAAAGATGAATTTGGAAAAATAGACTTATTTACTTATGAAAATAATAAATATGAAAAATATGCTGAATTAAATTTTGGGAATATTTTCTTAATTCCGACAAAAATGAATCAAAAAATAAATGGATATACTAAAACATCAATGACAATTAATGATGTAATAATTGATGCTTATAAATTAAATAAAAAAACAAACTTTGCAATTATTTCCGGAATAAATGTTGCTACGGGGGAAGAAAATTTGTATTTATTTGATGAAAAAAATAAAAGTGTGGTAGAATATGATAATGGATATATAAAAATATTAGAAGAAAAAGTTAATTTATATATGTATATAATTGTAGGCTTTTCATTAATATTATTGATTCAATTTATATTATTGATATCAAAAAGGAAACAAAAAAAATAGCAGAAAAGAGGTATAATGGAAAGATTATCGATAGAAGAAAAAGTTGGCCAAATGATGCTTGTAGGTATAACTAATAAAGAATGTATTGAAAAAGTAATAGAGTTAATTGAAAAGAAATGCATTGGTGGCATTATTCTATATAAAAATAATTATAATGATTACCCGGATATGATTAATCTTATTAAAAAATTAAAACAAGCTAATAAAAAAAATAAAATACCTCTTTTTATCGCTATTGATCAAGAAGGGGGAAGAGTTAATCGTTTTCCAAAAGAGTTTAATAACATAAAAAATGCTTACGCGTTTGAAAATGCAGATGAACAAATTATTCGCGACGCTACAATCATTAGTGGTAAGTTATTAAATAAAAGTGGCATAAATATGAATTTTGCTCCTGTTTTAGATTTGAAAGCTCAATTAGACAAACACGCAATTGGCAATAGAGCATATTCAATTGATCCTAAAAAAGTAAGTATAATAACTAATTATATAATTGAAGAATACCAAAAAGAAAAAATTGTACCAGTTATAAAACATTTTCCTGGACAAGGTTCTGTTAAAAGAGATTCTCATGTTAGTCTTCCGTTAATTAAGGATTATAATAAAATCTTAGAAAACGACATTAAACCTTTTACTAAAGCAATCAAAAAAGGGATTGAAGCTTTAATGATTGGTCATGTTAAAATAAAAGGTAAAACTGCTGGGTATCCGGCATCTATTTCTAAAGATTTTATTCAAAATGAATTACGTTGTCGTTTAAATTATCAAGGAATGATTATTACTGATGAATTATCAATGCGAAGCATTAGATATAAATATGGTAAAAATAAATCAATTATATATGCTTTTTTAGCTGGCAATGATTTAATATCTTATAAATACTATAAAGGAATTGAAAAAACAATTAATAAAGTTATAAATTTAGTTAAAAATAATGCGATTGATATTGAAGAAATTAATAAATCAATTGAAAGAATTATTTTTACGAAGAAAAAAATGCGAATATCAGATAGTATCAGCATAGGCAATGTTTCAATTAATAAGATTAATAAAGAAATTGAAGCGATAAATGAAAAACTAAAATGAAATAAAAATAAGTGATTATAAAATTATATAATATTTTGATTTATATTTTGTAACGCAAAAATTCAATATTGGTTGATATTGCTTTTTTTTTGATTTATTATGGGTTATAA
>CAYOJY010000030.1:0-10275 GCA_964404455.1 uncultured Muribaculaceae bacterium
AAACTAACATTTGTTTGACTTTTAGTGTAAATTAGTGTAAAATTAATTTAGGTGATAATATTATGAATGGTAAAATAACTAAAAGACAAAGCGATGTTTTAAATTTTATTAAAAAATATATAGCTGACAAGGGGTTTCCCCCATCAATAAGAGAGATTTGTGCTGGACTTAATTTAAATAGCCCCGCCACCGTATTTACCCATGTAAAAAAATTAGAAGGTAATGGTTATTTAAAATCTACTAGCCATAAATTCAGAACCTTAGAATTATTAGTTGAAAATGAATATTTAGAAAAAAATGAAGACATTATTAAAGTTCCTTTATTAGGAAAAATTACTGCAGGTAATCCCATTACCGCAATAGAACAGCCAAATGAATTTTTCAACATCCCCGCAAATTTAATTTCGGCCGCAGCTGAAGTGTTTACCTTACATGTTTCCGGAGATTCAATGATTAATCGGGGTATATACGATAATGATTATGTTATTATAAAAAGAACAAGTAATGCTAAAAATGGGGATATCGTTGTTGCCATGACTGATGAAGAAGAAGTTACTTTAAAAACTTTTTATAAAGAAAAAAATCATTTTCGACTTCAACCGGAAAATGATACTATGGATCCTATTATTCTTAATAATATCAAAATATTAGGGACAGCAATTGGTCTTTATCGAAAATTATAAAATTCTTAATTACTAGTAACAAATTAAGCAATAAAACCTCACCGTCAATACTGACGATGAGGTTTTTTATTTTTATGTTTTTTTATTTAAATAACATAACTATTAAAAATATTAAATATATTAATAAAGCTACTAAACTGTTGTTTTTTTCTTTTTTGTCAGTTTTCCCTTTTATTCCAAAAGCTGCGGCAGCTAAATAACCACCAATTAAACCTCCAATATGAGCTGATATGTCTATTGCTGGTATCATAAAACCAATAATTAGATTTATTAAAATAATAGGTAAAATTTGCGTTTTTAAAACATCATTTAAATATAAGCGATAATGATATCCAAAATATAATAAAGCACCCGATAAACCAAATATTGCTCCACTTGCCCCTACTGAAACAAAATCACTAAATAAAATGGACATTAAAGAACCACTAATAGCGCTTATTAAATATATACTTAAAAAATTCCATTTCCCAACAAAGTTTTCGACTTGAGAACCCAGAATATGTAATGCATACATATTTATAATCAAATGAAATATCCCTGCATGTAAAAATGCCGAAGTTAAAATACGCCATATTTCTCCACTTTTTACAAGCGGAGCATAATTAGCCCCAAAAGCTAATAATGTATTGATATCCTCTGAACCATGACCAAAAATATAAGTTAAAAAGAACATCAAAAAACAAATAGCTATAATTATTTTAGTAAATATAATAGGTTTAGGCTTAAAAGTTTCTTCATACACTTGATTATCTTTTTCAGTTTTGTTATTTATGTCATTTGTAACATTAAATAATAAATCCATACTATTATTTTGTTTAATCATCTTTTGGGATATATTAGGAAATATTTTCTTTAAATTTTCATTTTCTCTAATATCTTTGATATTAGCGGCATTAATGGTATTAATTCCTTTAAAATCTTCAATACTAACCCGCTCAGCCACATCTAAACATATATTTAAAACATTAAACTTTAATGATAATGTTTTTTTCTTTATCTGTTTAATAACATGTTTTACTTTTAAAATATCAAATTCATATTGTTCATTATTATGAATATAACTAGTATTTATTCTAATTATTTTATATGGTGCTTCTAAATTTTCCAACCATATTTCATCTTTTGTCCCCTGAACAATAATTGGGGAATAATTTTCATTAGTTACAAAGTAATGAACTAAACTCATTACTATTTTATCCTTACTATTAATTGATATTGAAGCCATTTTTTTCCTCCATCATATATTTTACTATAATTCATATATTTAGTAAAGGGAGCTAAAATATGAAATTATATTTATTTTTTTTCTTTATTTGTTTTGCATTATTTACATATAGCAGCATTAAAACAATGATATTTGACAAAAAAAATTATCGAATATATTTGTTTTATTACTTAGTAGTTTATGTTTTATTATTAACTTCGCCAATTTATATTTTTTATTTTAAATCTATAACTCTGGGAATACTTGAAGTTTTAATTTCTTTATTTTTAAGTACTATTTTAGCCTATAGGTTAGTAAAAAAAGACGGAATAAATCTTTATTATACTATTTGGCATTTATTTTTACTTTATTTTACTTTTTGTTATTTATTAGCTATCAATCTAAGCATTCGATAAAATCTGTAAATTCAAAAGGTAAATCTGTTTCAAAAAACATTTCTTTTTTTGTTATAGGCTGATTGAAATTTATTTTTACCGAATGAAGGAACTGACCAAATTCAGTTGCTTTTTTATTGCCATAAACGGGATCATTATATATGGGAAAACCAATATAATTCAAATGAACCCGAATTTGATGAGTTCGACCAGTTTCTAACAATAATCTAATTAAAGTATATTTTTCAAATCTTTTAATAACTACTAAATTTGTAATTGCTTTTTTTCCCTCTGATTTTATTTCCTGTTGCCGAAAATCTTTTTTACTTTTGCCAATTGGGGCATCTATTTTTGCTGATTGACTTGGAAATACCCCTTCAATTAAAGCAATATATTCCCGCTTAATTTTATTATTTTTCAAATCATCAACCAAAACATTATGAGCCTCATTACTTTTAGCTATTAACATTAAACCACTAGTATCTTTATCTAAACGATGAACAATTCCAGCTCTAAGTTCTCCTCCCACATCTGATAATTTATCCGTATAATGAAGAAGACCATTAACCAAAGTATTATTTTCATTCCCACTACCTGGATGAACTACTAAACCACTTGGCTTATTAATAACCATAATATCCTCATCTTCGTAGACAATATTTAAATTCATAGGTACCTTTTTCACTTCAATTTCTTTTTCAATATAATTAATATTTATCTTATCGCCAACATTTACTTTATAAGAATTTTTTTTCATTATTACATCATTAACCAATATTTGTTCATCTAAAATCATTTTATTAATTAAAGATCTAGATTCATTAATTATTTCACTTAAATATTTATCTATTCTTATCTCATTTTTATCTACTATTATTTCCATATAAATCTTCCTTTTTTAAAATAGCGATTATTAATAAACTTATCCCTAAAATAATACCTATATCAGCAATATTAAATACTGGAAAATGATATCCAAAAATTTTAAAGGAAAAATAATCAATAATGAAACCTCGAAATAAGCGATCAATTAAGTTTCCTAATAATCCACCTATTAAGAATGAAAAAGCAATTATATTTCTTTTATTATTTTTAAAATTTTTGATTTGACTTAATGTAATAAATAAAATTAATATACTTATTATAATTAAAAATATTAGATGATTTGTAAAAATACTGAATGCCGCACCTTTATTAAATACTTTAGTTAAATAAAAAAAATTATCAATAATTGTTACTGATTGCAAATATTGATTTACCAAAAACTTTACAATTTGATCCAGACAACAAATTAAAATACTTAATATTACAATTTTCTTTTTCATCACAATTATTATACCATAATATTTTAAACTATTTAACTAAAATTACATCACTGCCAATTTTAACAATTGAACTAAATTCAATAACACTTTCTGTTTTTCGAAAAAATCTATTTAAAAATCTACGTGGTTCAATCGTAAAACTAATAATACTACCATTTTCCGTAATTTCGGCATCAATAATTTTACCTAAGTTTATTCCAGTATCAAGTTTAATAATATCTTTTTTTTGTAAATCGCTTAAAAACATATAAATCCCCCATTAAATTATATTATTTAAACGATTTTTCTTACATTCTTTATGGCACTTTTTTCGATTCGAGATACTTGAGCCTGACTAATACCTAAATCATCAGCTATTTCACTTTGTGTTTTACCCACTATATATCTTTCAATTAAAATACTTTTTTCCCGTTTTTTTAATTCATTTAAAGCTTTGCGAAGCGCAATTAACATATCTTGGTTCTGCGAATTTTCTTTATTATCGGCAATTTTATCCTGTAAATAAATTGTATCTCCTCCATCATTATAAATTGGTTCAAAGATAGAAATAGGATCTTTTAAAGCATCAAGAGCATAAGCAACATCAAACTCCTCAACTCCTAAGTATTCAGCAATCATCTGCGTATTTGGGCTTATACCATGAATCATAATATATTCATCGGTATACTTTATTATTTGATAAGCTAAATCTTTGACACTTCGACTCACTCTAAAAGATGTATTATCTCTTAAGTACCTTCTTACTTCACCTAAAATAAGCGGAACAGCATATGTACTTAATTGTAAGTTATAACTTAAATCAAAATTATCAATAGCCTTTATTAATCCAATTACTCCTACTTGAAATAAATCATCCATGTTAACACCAGTTTTATTAAATCGCTTTAATATACTAAGAACTAATTTTAAATTCCCATAAATAAGTTCACTTTTAGCTTTTTCATCCCCAGCATTCATTCTTTCAAATAATTCAATACTTTTTTTCCCTGTTAATACAGGAATTTCACTTGTATTTATTCCTGTAATATCTACTTTATATTTAGACAAATAAAAACCTTCTTTCTTATTTATATTGTCTAAGAATAAAGGTTTATATTCATTATTTTATAATATCTTTACATGTTTCCACATCATAAAAACCAAATATTTTAAAAAGTGCTTCAATTAACATTGGTAAGAAGAACAATATAACGGTAAACATTAATCTTTGCACTGATGTTTTTATTGCTTTTTGAACCGCTTCATTATCTTGGGACGCTATTGCTTTAATGAAATCTAATGAACTTAATAATATTAAAGCGGCAATGGCTACATAACGCATAATATTTAAGGTTAATTGAATCCAGTATGCTGGTTCATTAGGTTCCTCTACATCACCAAAAATAGTATCACAATCTTGGGGTTGATTAAAGTTATTTTCTATACCATCTCCCATTAATAAAGATTTTTGGGCATAATTAACAATATCTGTAATGGTTTGATTATCAGTATTCCAATTATCAGTTTGTTCATTTTTTTCTTCTTCAGTAATTTTTCCCGCAGCATAGGCTTCATCAATTTTTTTAGTTTCTTCTTCTTTTATTGTTTTAAATTCTTTTAATATATTATTTTTTAAATTTTTGTAGGATGGATTATTTTTAATAAAGGTTGGAATATCATTATCAAAGAAAATATTTTTAAGATCTTGAACTATTCTATTATTTAAATCTTTTTCTAAATCAAAATTCCCAGAAGAAACATCGTCTTTAATTGCATTAAATAATGTTTTTGAATAAGCTTCTATTTGTGTTTCAAAATCATAATTTTTAGATTGATTAGAATTGCTAAATTTCGTTCCAACGTTATTGTGATTTTCAGCACAACTTTTTCCATCATTATCAAAACATAGTTCATTATCAGGCAAAAATCCAGAATCTAAAAAGCCATTTGTAGGACACCTAAACGTACTTTCAGTGTTGTAATTACTTACTGGATAATAAACGTTTGTTCCGCTATTTGAAAATATTTTCGAAAAATTATCAGGACCTTTTGAAAATATATGGTTTCCACCATTACTATAGTCTGCTTGATCCATTGCTTCCCAGTTTAATTGAAACGTATTATCAAAATAATAATACATTGTTAATTCTCGTTTTCCATAATAAGCAATATTATTAACATAATTACATAAAACCATACATTCTTCTTTATCAATACATTCATCATGAAGAAAAGCATCTACCTTAGTTGCATTAAATAAGAATAAAAAACTAAAAAATGTAATATATAGAAAAAATTTTTTCATACAACTCACCATAACAAAATTATACATCAAAAGCCTAAAAAAAACTAGGTTTTTATTATCATAATTATTTATTAAATCAAATATTCATTGTTTGTTGCAATTTTTTTATTACTTTTTTTTCAATTCGGGAAATATATGATTGGCTAATTCCTAATATTTCCGCTACTTCTTTTTGCGTATATTCTTTAGTATTTCCCAAGCCATATCTTAAAATCATTATTTCCTTATCCCGCTCTTTTAATAATTTTATTTCTTCTTCTAAAAGTTCTTTGTTAATTTTTTTCTGATATTCATCAGGCACAAGATTTTTATCAGTGCCTAAAATGTCCTCTAAGTGAAGTTCATTTCCTTCTGAATCATAATTAAGAGCCTCATCTAAACTAACTTCTGTTCTTCTTTTTTTATTTTTTCTTAAAAACATTAATATTTCATTAGATATACACCTTGATGCATATGTCGCTAAACGAATATTCTTATCAATTTTATAAGTATTTATTCCTTTAATTAAACCAATCGAACCAATACTGACTAAATCTTCAATATTATATGTAGTATTTTCATATTTTTTAGCCAAAAATACTACTAGTCTTAAATTATGTTCAATTAAAATATTTCTGGCTTCCATCGATCCTTTTTGAAATTCAATTAAATATTTTAATTCATTATCTCTAGTAAGCGGTGGTGGTAACTTATCCGTTGCTCCAACAAAAAATAATTCATTATACTTCAATTTTAACATCAATAAAATTTTATTAAACATTTAAATCCTCCATTAATTTATAATTTAAAATACAATCTATTCCATCTAAATTTATTTTTTTATCACTCACGCCAATTAAATAATTATTAAATTTTTGTTGATTAATCTCCACATATTTTATTGCAAAACATTTCATCAAACCATTATTATCAATACTTTTATATGGTACATACAGAGGGTTTTTAGCTTGATATATATTTTTATTTAAGATAATAATATATTTTTTGGTTACCGGATCTTTTAATTTATTTCCTGTATCAATAAAGCCATTTAATAATAAATTACGATTATTTTTTAAAACTATTTTCACTTCATAATATAAATTCTGTTTTTGCTTTAATTTTTTCGTCTGATATATGTAACTATATAAAATTAAAGGCCCTAATATGAGTAAAAAAAGATAATTTATGCTAAGCCCATTATAATAAAAAATAAAGCCTTCATGATGATATGAAAATTCTAAGTTTAAATAATACATAAAGCCCGCTAAAATGATACTACACATATATAAATACATTGTATTAGTTAAAGTAAATTTAATATTTTTATATTTAAAGGCCACTAAAACCATTACAATGCTTACCAAATTTTTTATAAAAAAAAGTAAAAGGTTATTTACATCCCAAAATAATATTATTAAACTTAAGGCACCAATAAATGCCGATAATATTATTCTTTTTAAAGATATTACTCTTTTTAAAATAATTCCCACAGTTAATAAAAGTAAAAAATCATAACAAAAATTTAAAAGAAAGATTAAATCTAAATATATTTTCACTTTATCACCCTTTAAAGTATATAAAATATATTTCGTTTATTTTGTCAAATATTATCTTCAATTAAAAAAATCAAAATTAATTTGATTTTTCCCATTCATTTATTTTTTTAATTAAATCATAATCATTAAAAATTGTTATTTTTTCATGAGCTATTTTAAATTCTAATTTATTAGCTCTGATTATTTCTCCATCAACATTACAAATCATTTCGGTAAAAGATTTTAACAAAATAGAATTTTCTTTTTTAAAAGTAACAAAACTTAACTGACCATGAGTACCATTTTTTAGTTTTTGAATAGCAAAAGGAACTCTAAGCTTATTTATTTTATCTACTAAATAAATATCAAATAATTGATCAGTGAGTGATGCGACTGGCGCAATATTATAGCCATTACCATAATAATTTCCATTGCAAATGGCAATTAAAGTGAATTTTTTTTCATGATCTTTATTTACTTTTATTAATTTATTTTTATAAGTTAAAAAAGTATATACTAAACTTCTTTCATAAATTTTACTGGGAGCTATCTTTTTCTTTTTCATTATTTCAACATTATTAGCAACCTCAGCATCTATCCCAACAGAAGCAACATTAATAAAATAATGGTCATTTACTAAACCTAAATCAGATTCAAATATTTGATTATAATCCGTTTTTATAGCTTTATAAAAATCATTTCCGCTTCCGGTAGGAATTATTCCTAGTTTAGCAATTCCTCCAACCATGCCATTAATTATCTCATTTAAGGTTCCATCTCCCCCAACAGAATAAATAACTTCAGCTTTATTTTTAAATTTTTTCGCTAATTGAGTTGCCTCGCCTCTTTTTTTTGTATATAAAATTTGCCAATTTTTATTTTTAAATTTTTTTTCTAAAATCAAACCAACTTTTAAGGATTGACCTGCCCCAGCAACCGGATTTACAATAAAAATTCTCATCTTATAATTTCACCATCTAAACTAAAACTTTTTGCATCAGTGATTTTCACATTAATAATTTCCCCAATTTTATCTAATCCACCTTTAATATTTACTAATTTCATTGTGTCTGTATAACCATATACTTTATTAACATCCTTTTCACTTATTCCAAGAACCAATACAGGAACTACAGAATTTAATAACTTTTTATTATTTTCTAAAGAATATTTATTAACAATAGTATTTAATTTCTGTAAACGTTTCTTTTTTACATCTTCAGAAATATTATCGTCCATCTTTTCAGCTAATGTCCCTTCTCTTTTAGAAAATATAAAAGTAAAAGCTCCATCAAATTTACAATAATTAACAATTTCTAGGGTATCATTAAAATCAGCTTCCGTTTCATTAGGAAAACCAACAATTATATCTGTTGTTATCGAAACATTAGGTATTATATTTTTTATTTTATCAAACAATACCTTATATTCTTCTTTAGTATACTTCCGATTCATTCTTTTTAAAATTTCATTACTACCTGATTGAATAGGTAAATGAATATAAGGCATAATATTTTTATATTCCGCAATCACTTTAATTACTTCCTCAGTAAAATTCCACGGATTAGAAGTTACAAAACGAATTCTTTCTATGCCAGTTTTAGCAACATCCACTAATAAATCACTAAATAAATAATTTTCATCTAAATCTTTTCCATATGAATTAACATTTTGACCCAATAAAGTTACTTCTTTATAACCATTTTCTTTTAAACACTTAATTTCATTAATAACTTCTTCTTTTTTACGACTTCTTTCCCGTCCTCTAGTAAAGGGAACAATACAATAGGTACAAAAATTATCACATCCATAAGTAATATTTACCCAAGCTGTTATTTTAGAATCTCTTTTATAATAAATATTTTCAATCACTTCTTCACAATTAGAATAAACATTTATTACTTGCTGATTATATTTTTTTATAATAAATTGAGGTAATTCTTCAATATTATGAGTTCCAATAATTATATCAACATATTTATGTTTAGCATCGAGGGTATCTATTTCTTTTCTAATCTGCATTAAACACCCACACAAACAAACAATTAAATCAGGTTTAGTAGTTTCTTTTAAATGTTTAGCAATACTTAAAAAACCAAATACTTTTTCTTTGGCATTTTCTCTAATAGCACAAGTATTTAAAACTATAATATCTGCCTCTTTAATATTAAGACATTCAATATAGCCTAAACTTTCTAAATAAAATCTAATTTGTTCCGAATCATGAACATTCATTTGACATCCATAAGTTCTTAAAAAATATTTTTTATTTTCCACTATTTTATTTATTTTCTCATCTAATTTGCGATAAGATATATTTACTTTCAAACGATCTTTCGCTAAATTAATATCTGGTTTTAACATAAAATAATCACTACCTAGCGATTATTATTTTAACATATTAATTAAAAGAATGAAAGCGAATTCAGATAAGGTTTTGGATTTGAATTTAGGGTAAGATATAAATTTAGTATGAACTTTAATAGGATATATCTAAAACTCGCTTTCAATTACAGATTTTACTTTAATTTAAATTAAATACAAGGTTTTCGACAAAAATATCCAGTATTCTCCCCTTATATTTACCAATTTATAAATTTTGAATAATCTAAATAACAAAAAAACTCAATATTTGCTATTAGCAAAAAACTCCTCAACCAATAAATTGGTTGAGGAGAAGGGTTTTTCGACCCTCTTTCTCTAATTTTGATTTTTCGACTGCGCCGAGGCAGGGCTTCGGCGCATATATTCAGATTGCCGCTAGAGTTCACATTGAACTCATTAGCATTCAGATTATTAGAATTGAAATTAAACGGCGAGCCCATTATAACAAACCCCAGCAAAATATTCTTATTTGCATATTAATC
>CAYOJY010000031.1:0-10062 GCA_964404455.1 uncultured Muribaculaceae bacterium
AAAAAAATTATATTTATTGGTATAATGTTAGATATTTCCAAAAGAGTTAAAGGCTTTGATGAAGTATATTTAAATAAAAACTTTTTAGGCAAAATAAAAAGACCATTAAAATTTAGTGTTTTTAAAAATATAGCAGTTATAAAAATAAACTATAAAGATATAATAAATTCTAATTTTATTCATAATAAAATATCAATTGGAAAAAAAGGTTTAAAATTAATGCCAATAAGATATTATAGAAGAAATGAAAATCACCCAATTGATTATTATTTAAAAAGAAAATATTTAGATAAAATAATTATTGTTAGATCTACAATAAATGATCGAAATGTGATAATAACTAAAATAGAAAGAACCGAAGAGTATTACCCTCTAAATTTACTTAAAATGCACATAGCTAGAATATTAAGTGAATTCTTAAAGCATAAAAAAATTAATCTTTTCTTTGAAAAAGAATCATCCCAAGCTCAAGAATCGGGATATCATGTTTTTGCAACAATAATGAATAATAAAAAAGAGTTAAAAATTAATTCTATTAATTATTTCATTTTAAATAAAAAATCCGAAAAATATAAAGAATTAAAATTAAAATATGGAAAAAACTTAGTTGCAAAGTATTCGTTAAAACATTATATTTTAATATTTGCCAGTAAATACTTTATTGCTAGTGAGCTTTCAAACCATGTTTTAAATCCAAGATTATATATTCCGCAAATAAATCAGAAAATAAAAACAAAACCGCTTATTTTTTTACAACATGGAATTATGTTCGCTAAACCAGTAGAAAATCCAGCCGCATCTGGTTTTTATAAAAATAATAAAGGCATTAATATTCATAAAGCTGTTATTTCTTCTGAATTAGAAGCAACTCAGTTTTATAAAATGGGTTACGAAAGAAGCGATTTAATAAAAAGTGGTATTCCTAAATTTGATATAAGTAAAATGAATGAAGATGCTGATAAAATTATGTTTATGCCTACTTATCGTTTTTGGGAAGAAAGCGAAATTACCTCACCCGAAAAAATAAAAGAAACTACTTATTTTAAATTATTTATTAGGATAATAGAAGCTTTTGAAGAAGCTAATTTACTTGATAAATTAATTATTTCATCGCATCCTAAATTTTCGGAATATATTTCTAGTAGCATTCCAAAGTATAGTAATTTAATTGAAAAAAATATAAATAAGGCTTTAGAGCAATCGAAAATATTTATAACAGATTATTCTTCTGCTTCTTATGATTCGCATCACAGGGGAGCATGCATTATATATTATTGGGAAGAAAAAGATTATTTAATTGAAAAATATCAAGCAACCCCGCCTATAAATGAAACAAATTGTGATGGACCAGTTGTTTATAGTACAAAGCAATTAATTACAGAAGTTAAAAAAATTATCAAAAAAAATTATAAAGTTCCTAAAATATATGAAGAAAGGTTTAAAAAAATTAATGAATATTCGGATAATAAAAATACCGAAAGATTAATTCACGAATTAATGAAAAATAATATAATATAGGTGAAAATTATGATAGGTAAATATATAAATAATAATTCTAAAGAAATTATAATTGTTTTTCAATCAGCCGGTAGGATTCCCATCGGAGATTTAAAAAAGATCTTAACAAATGAAGTGACGGAAGAAACAATTAGAAATCATCATAAACGGCACACGTGGGTTAAATTTGCTAATAATAATCCTCAGTTTGATTATATATTCGTTGAAGACTATTATTCTAAATGTTATGGTTGGTACATGATTGATTCAGGAAAAATTATCATAGATGATATTAATAAAAATCTAGATGAATTTTTTATGGATAAATCATACGATAAAGTTATTGCTTACGGCAGCAGTAAAGGCGGAACGGCGGCATTATTATATGGAATTATTAATAAATATATCACCCATGTATTTTCTTTAGTTCCCCAAATTGAAGTATCAACATATTTTAATCGATATTATAGAGCTTATAAAAAACTATTTTTTGGAACTACCGAGTTAGAGAAGAATGAAAATGTTCGAAAAAATGAATATATTTTAAATAATTTTCTTTATGATAAAAGTAATGATGTTTTAAATAAACAAACTCAATTTATTATATATACCGGACCAAATGATAAACAATTTAAGCAGTTAATGACGTTTTATAATAAAATAAAAGATGCGGATAATTTAAAAATAGTTATCAATATGTCTAATGATGTTCATGATTCACTTGTTTTTGAAAATTTAGACTTTATTTATAACATTTTAGCTAATATTATCGACCCAAATATAATAGAAAACACGACTATTAAAGTGAATGACCAAATTTATTTATATTATAATTTAAATAATGAAAAAGAAAATCAATGAAATATTCTAATCTAAAAAATATCGAAAGCTAATTTACGAATTGATTAATGATAACCAAAGAACTAATTAAGTTTTATAATAAAGTACAGAATGTAGCTAATTTAAAAATTTCAGGGCTAGTTTTTTGATAGAATATTTCTAAAAATTTTATTGCGAGATAAAAAAAATATGATATAATACATAAGACGAAGAAATCATGTTTTTAAAAAATATGGCGGAAGGAGAAAAAATGAAAGCAAATATTCATCCAGAACAAAAAGATTGTACTGTAAAATGTGCATGTGAAGCTACATTTAAAACAAAATCAATTAAGGAAAATATTAAATTAGAAGTATGCAGCGAATGTCATCCATTTTATACTGGTACTGCAGGAAAGACTAAAAAAACTGGTAAAATTGAAAAATTTAAAACTAAATATGGGATAAAAGAATAGCAAAAAATGTCAAGTTTTTTGTTTTTTATCGCTTCTTTAATTTAATAAAGTATAATTAATATAGGAGATGATTTAAATAAAAGTATATATAGGCGCTGACCATCGGGGCATTCAAATGAAAAAAGAAATAGTGAATTATTTAAAAGAGAACGCTATTGAAATATTTGAATTAAGTTTAGAAAACAATGAGAATGATGATTATCCAGATTTTGCCTTTGAATTAGGTAAAGTGATTAAAGAAGAAAAAGCTTTAGGAATTTTAATATGTGGCAATGGTATTGGAATGAGTATTGCCGCAAATAAAATAAAAGGAGTTAGAGCAGCCAGAGCCCTAAGTATTGATGATGCTTTTAAAGCTAAAAATCATAATGGGGCAAACGTTCTTGCCTTAAGTGCCAATATGGATTTAGAACTAACTTTAAATATTGTTGATACTTTTATCGCTACTAAAAATCCAAGTGAAGAAAGATATTTAAGAAGAATAGAAAAAATAAAAAATTATGAGGATGAATAATGAACTATAAAATGTTTTTATACGCCATATTTATTTTTATAAGTGCGATTGGTGTATCAGGAATAAATATTAACGGGTTTATTAAAAAAAACAAAGTTTTAGAAGCTAAAATATTGTTAATGGTCATAAGTTTAGTTTTGGGATATTTATTAACAAATTTTGTCATAGATTTTTTAAATCTAACATCTATTATATAGATGAATATAAAAAACATTATATTATTAATAATAGTTTTTTCCTTAATATTAGCTTATAATTTAATACCGGTTAAAAATAATCAGGTGATAAATAAAGTTGCTGAAGAAGAAATAAAAATAAAACTATTAGAAGATAAGAAGATAATTGAAAAAAATTTAGAAGAATATATAATTGGAGTAGTAGCAGCAGAAATGCCTGCTTCTTTTAATATGGAAGCTTTAAAAGCTCAAGCAATTGCTGCCCGAACATATGCTATGTACAAAAAAAATCAAAATAAAGAATATGATGTAACAACAACCGTTTCTACTCAAAGTTATATTAATCAAGAGAAAATGAAAATAAAATGGGAACAAGATTATGAAAAGTATTATGCTAAAATCAAACAAGCAGTAAATGAAACTAAAGGTTTTGTTTTAAAAAATAATTCAGAAATTATATGTGCTTATTATTTTGCAATTAGTAATGGGTTAACAGAAGAATCGCTTAATGTTTTTGGTGAAAAACTTAATTATATTACCTCTGTTGATTCCTCTTGGGATAAAAATGTTAAAAACTATACAGTTGAAACAATTTTTGAAAAAAATGATTTTTGTCAAAAATTAAATATTGATTGCAATGAAATAAAGATAGATGAAATAAAAAGAAATGAAACTAATTATATTGATTATATAAAGATTAATAATCAAATTTTCACAGGAATAGATGTCCGCCAAAAATTAAATTTACGTTCAGCTGATTTTCAAATTAAAGTTAAAAATGAAATAATAATAACAACCAACGGTTATGGTCATGGAGTAGGCATGAGTCAACATGGGGCAAACGAAATGGCAAAATTAGGTAAAAATTATGAAGAGATATTATATCATTATTACAAAAATGTAAATATTACCAAAATTTAATGTATAAAACAAAGGCGAAAAAACCATACTTTAATTAGGATGGTGAATATGAAAAAAAGAAAATTAAAAGGCTTTGTACTACCGACAATATATATTATGGTGATAGGGGTAATATTTGTTTCGATTTTCTATTTAGATAGAACTTTAAATAAATTGCCTAATGATGAATTAGATTATTCGGTAAGTACGATTAAAGATGATGTAGTACCAGTTATTCAGGAAGTTAGTAAAAAACCGATGAAACCTTTTGTGGGTGAAAAAGTTGTTGTTATAAAAGATTTTTATAGTAAAGATGATGATGAGAATATTCAAAAAAATTCTTTAATTTATTATCAAAATACTTATTTACAAAATACAGGGATTTTATATGGAAATAATGAACCTTTCGATGCAGTTGCGGTATTAGATGGTAAAGTTAAAAATATTTCCACTAATGATATTTTGGGTAACGTTATTGAAATTAGTCATAATAATAATTTAACAAGTTTTTATTATAGTGTTGATGAAATAAAGGTAAAAATAAATGATCCAGTTAAAATTGGTGATGTAATAGCTAAAAGTGGAGACAATAAAATTGAGAATAAAGAAGGAAAAACGATTTTATTCGAAGTATATTATCAAGGCAAGGCTCTAGACCCTAACTCATTTTATGAAATGGAATTAAAAGACTTAGAATAAGAATAAAAACCCCGGTAATTAATATAAATTATTAAGGGGTTGTTTATTTTGAAGAAAGAAATATCTAATAGAGTAACAAGCATTGCTGATTATATTATAAGCACCGACAATACAATTAGAGAAGCTGCAAAAGAGTATAAAATAAGTAAAAGTACAGTTCATAAGGATTTAAATAGAATTCATAAAATAGATCCTAAACGAGGCAAAGCTATAAGTCAAATTATGGAAAATCATAAAAATACTCGGCACATTAAAGGTGGAGAAGTAACGAAAGAAAAATATAAAAAATTAAGAAAGTGATAATATGAAAAAAAATATTTTGTATTTATTTGATAATAATATTAGTTATTATAATTATAAAAAAGACGCAATAACAATTGATAAAATACCTAAAAAAATAATAATTGATGGAAAAATAGCTGATTATAAAAAATTTAATTTTTATTTTTCAAAATATTTAAATAAACATAAATTAATAAACAGTTTATTTATGGAAAAAATAAAAATCATTATCAATGATACCTACACTGCAGTTGATAAATATATATTAACTGAAATTTTAGAAAAAAATAATTTTAAAACAATTGAATATCTTAATGAGAAAAATATTTTAAATATTTCTAGAAATGCTTATTTAAATTTAAATGAAGAATATGGATTATTATATTATAAAAATATATATAACAAAATCGAAATGAAATTTATTAAAAATAATTTTTTTTTAACTGAAAAAGAATTTTGGCTATATATTAAAAAACATATTAAAAATAAAAATTTATACATATATGGTAATAAAAAAGAACTTATACCAAATTCTAAAATCGAGTATTATATTTTCCAAAATCCAATTATTTTTTTACTAGATAATATTTCCAATTTGAAAAGTTAGACAAAACCTCTTGAATTTTATCGTTAAATGTTATATTTTGCATATAGCGAAAGTTTTTAGGAGACGGTATGATTAAAATAATTATTGTTGATGATGAGAAAATATACCACGAACGAATTAAAAATGTTCTTTCTAAAATAAATTTTCGGGCAGAAAAAGACATGAATATAAAATATTTCTATAAATATGATAAATCAGTCGAAGCGGAAATAAATAACTGTGATTGCCCTAAAATTTACATCTTAGATATTAATTTAAAAAGCAGTGTCTCGGGAATTATGATAGCTGATAAAATTCGGGAAGTTGATTGGGATAGCGAGCTTCTTTTTGTAACTAATCACGATAAAATGTTTGAAACTGTTTTTCGTAATGTTTACGATGTTTTTGCTTTTATTGAAAAATTTCATAATTTTGAAATTAACTTAGAAAAGTATTTATTGAAAATAATTAATAAAAATTTTGATAATAAAATTTTTGATTATCAAAATCGAAACGTTAACTTAAAAATATATTATCGAAGCATATTATATATTTATCGTGATACTTCTGATCGCAAAATAGCCGTTATAACAAATAGTAATGTTTACTATATTAATTTATCTTTAAATGAAGTTTTAAGCAAATTAGATGAAAGATTTAGATTAGTACATCGAGCATGCATTGTGAATACCGATTATGTTGAGGAATATAATTGGAGCAAAAGTTATTTTAAATTAAGTAACGGAGAAATTATTAATATGCTGTCTAAAAAATATAAAAGTAAAGTTGTAAATTAAAAATGATATTTTTAGATTTAACTATTGGTTTTTTGATGTTACTGGGCTACTATTATGTTTTTGTGAGTTTAGAAAAAGATAAAAATATAAAATTATCTTGGAAAAAAATAATAATATTATTTTTTTTAGCCATTGGGACTTATTTAATTAATTTTATTTCTATAATATATATAAAGTTTATTTTAATAATTTTAATTTTATATTTAAATTATTTTTTTTGTATTAATAGGAAATTTAGTGATGCGATAGTGAGCATTTTTATGATTTATATAATTAATTCTTTAATTGATTGGTTATATTGTTTGTTTTTTTCTCAATTTTCCATAAAATATGAATCACATATTATTTTTAATTTATATTCTATACTACTAGTTTTAATAGTATTAATTTTAGTCAATATTCCTTTAATTAATCGCAGTTTAAACAAATTAAAAAAACTAATATTAAATATTAATAATAATGTTAAATATATCATCTTATTTACTTTTTTTTATATATTTATTAATACTTTAATGCTGTCAATTTTTATTAATAATTATTCAGTTATTATGCAGGTAGTATTTTTCTTTTCTTGCGTGGTAATTTTTATTATATTTCAATCACTTTTAGTAACTAATAATACTCATACAGATAATATCAAAAATTTATTTAAACTAAATGTAGTATACTCTAATATTATAGAAGAGGATAAAGTTTATAAACATAATATAAAAAATAAATTATTGACAATTAAAAATATTGGTGATAAAAATGTTAAAAAAATAGTGGATAATATTTTGTATGATACAAAATCTAAATTTGATCATAGTATTCAACTGGATAATATTCCTCCCGAATTAATAGGTACAATAGGCGATAAGCTTTTTAACTGTAAAAAAACTAGTATCATTATTAATAACCAGTTAAAAAAACCAATATTTGAATTTATAAATATGAAAAAATATTATATTTTATGTGAATCATTAGGAATTATTTTAGATAATGCGGTTGAGGCTATTGAAAACATTAAAAAGGGATATATTCATCTTGATTTAATTCAAAAAAATAATACTCTGGAAGTAGTTATCAAAAATAATTTTTCGGGGACTTTAGATATAAATTTATTGGGAAATAAAAATTATTCAACTAAAAATAGAGAATCAGGTTTAGGTTTACATTCAATATCTAAACAAAAATTAATAACTATTAATTACCAAATTAGAAATAATGAATTTATTACTACTTTAAAATTAAAATAAAAAACCACTTAGAGGTTCTTTATTTCAAATTTATGTTCTTATAATAATTCTTCTGGACATGTTGGCTCATCGAAAACTGATAACCAAGAAAAACTTTCTTTTGCAGAAGTTACTGCAATTTTTTTTAAGAAATTCTGTAACACAATAGACCTCCTTTCTTCTATATAACTATAAATATAGTTATTGTATTTTTTTATAATATAAATAATTATTAAAAGGTATTTTAAAGATTTTATATATAAGCGGATTAACACAAATTGCTTCTAAAATAATTGCGTATAAAAAAACATTTTTAATTAATAGATTATCTATTACCAAGGTTAATAATAAAAGTCCTAGAGTTATGATGGCCACCACCATTTTATTTCTAATTCTTTTATCTTCTCTAATTAAAGGCCTTTTGGGAGTATCAGCGGGAGAAAAAATAATTAACAAGATAGAAAAAATTAAATATAAAGTAAAATATTGCAGATTATTAAAATTAGAAAATTGGATTAAAAATGGTACTAATAAATAAATAAATAGTGTGAATATCCAGCAATATAAATTTTTAGATGCATGAATACCAAAAGCAAAGAATCTTATTAACCCATACACTAACATTAATAATAAAGTAGGTATAATTACATTAAATATAATAGCTAGAAAAAGAACTATAATATTTTTAGTAAAAAATGAATAAAGTGATTCTAAAGTATACCGATAAATTCTTTCATCAGAATCGGTTACTTCGTCTTTTTTTTTGATATAAAAAATCACATTATTAACAAACATACTTCTCATAATTGCTCCTACAATAATATGTTAACAAAAAATATTTAAATAATATAAAAAATTGTTTTAAATTGTATTTTTTATATTCGATACTTCATTTTAAAAAGAAAAAACAAGAATATAATGTTTTTAAGCAAAATATAGTAGCTTTTAGACACAGCTTTAAATAGTATATATTATTAATGATATAATCTGAAATGTGTTAGAAAATGTCGAAATTTCAGATACGAAATTAATTGTAAACAGTCATTTTCCTGTGTTATTGTAAAAACGAAGAAAAGAGGTGTTGAGTTTGAAGGGCAGAGTTAAGTGGTTCAACAATGAAAAAGGCTATGGTTTTATAGAATACCAAGAATTAGAAGATATTTTTGTACATTACTCCGCAATTATAAAAGAAGGATACAAATCCTTAGCAGAAGGTGCGACTGTTACTTTTAAATTAATTGAAACTTCAAAAGGCTTACAAGCAATCGACGTAATTGAAGAAGCTTATTCATTAGCTAAATAAACTATTCTTTGAGTAGTTTTTTTTAATTAAAAGTGTTATACTAAAATCAGGAAGGTGAGTAATGAAATTACAAATTCGTGGTGATAAAGTAATCATCACAAAAGCAATAAAAGAATACATAACAGAAAAAATAGGAAAATTGGATCGATATTTTGAAAGTAACAATGAATTAACGGCAATAATAAATGTTCGGGTTAAAAATAATTTGCAAATAATTGAGGTAACTATACCAACAAAACAATTTACAATCAGAGCAGAAGAAAACCATAATGATTTATATGCCTCAATTGATTTAGTGGTTGATAAATTAGAAAGACAAATAACTAAAAATAAAGAAAAAATAGCTAAAAAATATAAAAACATTCCCGGACTAGAAATTAATATTGATTTTGAAACAGAAGAAGATGAAGATGATATTAAAATAGTTAAAAGAAAAAATTTAGATAGTAAACCAATGGATGAAGAAGAAGCGATTTTACAAATGCAATTAGTAAATCATGATTTCTTTGTCTTTAAAAATGTTGATGAAGAATGTGTATCTGTACTATATAAAAGAAAAGATAATAAATTAGGAATCATCAATGTTAAATAAAAAAACCAAGCAAGAATCATTAAATTCTTGCTTTTAATATACCTTAAACAATTAAATTTTTTCAATTTATTTTCACAATAAAGATAAGCTTTTTTCATTATCTGTCAACTTTAATAAAAATTAGAATGACAAAACTAAAATAATATAGTAAAATATTGATAATAGGAAGAAGGTTAAAAATGAATAATAAAAAAATATATAGCAT